>NZ_CP009321.1 GCF_000959725.1 Burkholderia gladioli | reverse complement strand
GCCCCAGCTCAGAAGGGAACGTGTTCGTTTCATGCGCCGGTTTTTTGCAAGGTGAAGAACGGGTAGTAGAGACCGTAGGGGTTGGTGCCCAGCACGTCTTCCGCCGTTGGAGGGATGATCTGGTAGCGCAACGTCAAGGCGAATCGGATGTCGACAGGTTTGTCCGTTGGCGATTGCCGCGTTGAAGTCGTGAATTCGACAACGACGGTTGAGTCATCGAGCAAGGACACATTCGTGACCTTCGCCTCGCGCACCAGCTTCGGATTCGTGGTGATCTGATCGAAGGGCTTGTCGTCACTGATCCATGCCGCAAACTGGTTCTTTGCGTTGCCAACCATCTTCGCTTTGACGGCGTTAATGTTCCTCGCGAGACGCGAGGTTCGGATATCGTCAGTCAGGACCGGCTCGATCGTGAACCAATGCTCGACGTCCTCTTTGATCGCCGTACGCTTCGCCTGGTCGTCCGGGTTATAGGCAGCAAGTTGCTTCACTAGCGGATTGCCGCCGGCATCGGACGAGACGCCGTACGAGCGGACAACCGATGGTGGCGGCTGGCGCGTGTAGACGGCGCCACCGGCGATGAAGGCGAGGATGAAGCAGAAAACCTTCCAATGATTGGCTTCGACGCGCAGACGCGTCCCCTGATCGAAGATGACCGCTTCGGGATCGTCGTTCGAGTAGTGGCCGGGCGCCGGCGACAAGGCGACCTGCTTCTTGTTGCGGGGAAAGAGTCGAGGGAATCGCATCGCGGAGTTCCAATTGGGACGGATCAATTGGAACAGCCGGGCTAACGCTGGCACGCGGGAAAAGAGCCTTCATTTCGGGGACCTTTTCGCGATGCCCGAAGACCCTGGCTGCCGGCGCAACGGCGCGCAACCGGTTGCGGGGCTTTCGGCAAAAAGCCCTACGAAAAACACGGGCATTTGCCCGTTGCGTAGATGCGCTGGTGAGGTATCCTCTCGCTCGTTTTAACCACGCAATTGCATAAATTGCACGCGTCAAAAAGCGCTTGGCGGCACGACGATACGTTGGCCCCTCCAGGGTATTCAGTGTGAAATCAGAGGTTTAGCCCGCCGAGGGCGAATACCACGACTAGGCTGCCGAGTCGTGCCCCCCACAACCGGTTGTGGGTCACCTTTCAGCAACTGCAACAATCATCGATTTCTCGCCGTTGATGCCCTGGATTTGTCCGGTGCAGAGCAACAATAAGGTACGCGTCATGACTTTGGATTTCTCCGTTGCTACGGTCCCGGACAAAGGGGCGGCCATTTCGGCGCATGGTCGACTACGCGTAGGCGGTGCTTCGATATTGCATCTTGGTCGGTTTTATATGGCGATGCTGGAACGCGCTCTTTGGCCGACGCAAGCAGCGATGGCGAGCGATCTCCAAGTGTCAGCGTCTAACGTCTCCCGGTCGATCGCGGCCGCTCGGCTTCCAAGAGAGCTGGTCGATGCAGCGGGCGGGGAAGCTAGGATGACATTCGCTGTGGCGGACACTTTCGACTTTCTCGCCTCCCGCTTGGGAGCCGCGGTAGCGGCAGAGCGTGCCCAAAAGCTTCCATCTGGACTGTCGGTCAAGGAGATCGAACACGCGTTGCTCACGGGCGTTCCGCCCCGCCCGAATCAGATAAGGGTTTCCATTTCGGTGAACAGGAAGCACCTGATAGTGGAGTCCGACGAGCTATCTTCGGTGCTAAAAAACACGCCAGACATTGTTCACGTCATCAACGCGATTCTGGGCACGCGGTGATTGATAGACACGGCCTTCCCCGCATCGACCGACAGGCAACTGGCACGGCATCCGCCAGGTCTCAGAACGAGCGTCCAGCCGCGGGGGTTTTGAGTACCTACGACTGGCGGGCTGGATACAGTCCTCGATCTCTCGTGGGTTGAAAATCTCCGGGCGTGCTGACTTCCGGGCGGTTACCCAGCTTGGGAGCGAGCCGGATTGAGTTCGGTCGAAGGTGACCCGAAGAAGGTAGCCGTCTATGGTCCGTGGAAAGGAAGGTATCGGCGGGCTCGAGACCGGAGGCGGTTATTTGGGCCGACGGTGTGGGGGTGCGGGTGTCTTTCTCGCGACACGCCGTGTTTAAGTTCTTTAGAAGACGTTTACTGCGTTTACAAACCTTTGGGTGGCTCAAAGCCTTACTGGTATTGGCTGTCCGGGCGATTTGGTAGCAGGTTATGGGATTTCGGTACCCGGCTATGGGGAGCTGAGGTTCTGGATATGGGATTCCGGTATCCAGCTATGGTGGCAAAGGGTTGTGGATATGGGGTGGAGGTAGCCGTTTATGGGAACTGCTGTGGGAACGGTGTCAGGTAGCCGTTTATGGGAGCTTCGCTAGGTAGCCAGTTATGGGCTGTCGAACACGAGGTCAAGAACTGATTTTCTCGATTTCCTCCGGCTCAAGGTAGCCGTCTATGGGGACCCTGCGAGGTAGCCGTTTATGGGAGGTCCGCATGGCGTTTGCGGGAGGGGCCGGCGAGGCCGCCTCTTTGTATGACAAGCTGCCGGCCATTTTAGGTAGCCGGCTATGGGGCGGATCTTAGGTAGCCGTTTATGGTGGCCAGCGCCATGCTAGATGACTCTGCGATGCGGCCGAAGGTAGCCACCTATGGGAGCTGCGAAAGGTAGCCGGTTATGGGATAGCGGTGTTGGATCGTGGCTTCCCATGGGGCGGCCGAGCCCCGAGACAAGGTTTAGTGACCAAGTCCCATAGACGGCTACCTGAGGAGGTAGCCGACATCCAAATCTAAGCCCTGGACCGGCGAAAGGTAGTCATTTATGGTGGGCTTTCGAGAACATCGATCCGGCCGTGACCGGTGCTGAGCGCTCGACGAGCGAGGAAAAAATGGAGACTAACCAACCACTTAGAAGCTATTTTTAATTTGATGTGTGATCTCGTCGGCGGGCCGAAGCTTGCGTCATGTCGCTTTGAGGTATAAAGTTTCCGCGAAATTTGGCTACCTAAGGGCGATACCATGGCACGCAGAAAAGCAGCTGACACTGCGGAAAAGCAGTCCTCGCTCTTCCAGATCCCTGAGCCCCCTGACCTACTCCGGAAAGCAGTTCAAGCGATCCACATCGCGCCGAAGAGTGGGAAGCTTGGATTGCAGCAGCGGAAGATGTTCAGTTCCCTGATAAAGAACGCGATAGCGCAAGACAAGGGTGAACCAGGCGTGGAGAGCTTCTCGATCGGCATTGGCGCCTTGTCGCTCGACAGCGGGTTGAATAGCAACAACACGGCTTACGTTAAAGAGCAGGTGAACTCGCTCATCAGCACCGTCGTCAACTGGGATTACCTTGCGGAAGATCGATCCACCTCATGGAAGGCTTCGGGCCTAATCGCCGGTGCCGAGCTACGAGCCGGCGTGCTGTTCTACAGCTTCTCCCCGCAGCTCCGACGAGAACTGCTTAATCCAGATGTTTTCGCGCTGATCGACATGAGGATTGCTCGTGACTTCACGCGTTCTCATTCACTGGCGCTCTGGGAAAACACGGTCCGGTATGAGCGAGTCGGTCTAACCGGCAAGATCCCGCTCGATAAATTTCGGGATCTGATCTTAGGTCAGGGAAAGCAATCGTACCAACAGTACAAGCTCTTCAAGAGCAAGGTGTTGCTGCCGTGCATGCGAGAGGTGAACGAACGGTCCGACCACGAGCTTGAGTTGATTGAGCACAAAGTCGGACGAAGCGTCTCTGCCGTGCAATTCAAGGTCAAGCGTAAAGAGGTGGCCGACGTTGTAGATCTAGTCGACGGTCGCGCTGATGGCGTGATCGATGACATCTTGAAATTGGGGATACCGAGAACCGAGGCGAAGAAAATGATCGCTCAGTACGGGGATCAGCGCGTCAAAGCGGCGGTTGCATACACGATGCACCGGATCGGCAAGAAAGGTGCGACGCCGATCGATAACCCAGCTAAGTACTTTCGTAATGCATTGTCGCATGGATATACATTGGCCAGCGTTGACGTTTCCGGGGCGGTACCAAACCGGGTTCCGGCGCAGCAATTGCAAGCGGAGCTTCGCGATCGGTACGTTGCACGGCAGATCAGCGAGGCCCGCAGTTATTTCGGTGAACTTGCTATCGACGAGCAAAACGCTTTGATCGACCGATACAACGAAACTGTCGAGGCGTCGAACTTGAGGCTCGCCCCGCCCAAGAAGCCAACCAAACTCGCCGAGACGAACTTCTTCCGCTGGCTCGCGCTGGATACTTGGGGAGAGCCAACGGAAGGCGATCTGCTGGCGTTCCTGTTGGAACAAGCAAGCGCAGGCGCGGCGCAGTAGGAGCAGCGTCGTGCCTCCTCGGGGGCTGTCTTGATAGACGACACAGCTGATCGAGGAAACGACTGTGGCGAAGAATCCAGGCTGATCGCCGCCGCGCAAGGGTACTAGCTTGGGCGGTCGCCGCGGCAGGGTGATACTTTTACGCTGCCGACTGCCTCTCGGGATTGGGTGCGTCGAAGTCATCGTCCGTCAGTTCGAGGGCCCAAGATTGTACGACGGCGGTCAACTTGTCGATCAACTGCTCCTGCGCGACGCCTTTCACCCCCTTCAGGCTTAACTCGGCCCTACCGTCCGCGAAAGCCTTCAATTCGCCAAGCTCGAAGCCATGTGGCGAGGCAAACTTGACTCGCGACTCATAGTGGGTCCGCTTGGCGCCGCGGGCGCCAGTCATGTCGCTGGCGGCGACCTGTTCGAGCTTTCGAACCGACACCCGACCGGCGATAACCTGCTCGAGCCAGTGCTCAGCTACTGCGTCACCCGCCTTATCGCATATGAGCTTGATGTTGTAGGCGTGCGAAAGCTTCACCTTGTCGGCGTTGTCGACCATGCGTTGCAGCAGCGGCATCGGCAGCGTGTTGAGTAGCAAAACTTTATTGACCACGCCCTTGTCTTCGCCGATCGCCGCTGCCAACTCGAGCTGGTCTCGATAGACTTTCTCGCTTAGCAGGCGCTGCCAAGAAACTGCATTGTCAAACACGGTTTGGTCATCCCTCTCCTTGTTTGCCTTGTACGCGAGAGTGAATAGTTCTTTATTGGAAAGGTCGGGCCGATAAATGGCCATCACCGTGGTGCGCCCCAGGCTCTTCAAGGCACGCTTGCGCCGCTCCCCGTCAACGATGATATTTTTTCCGGGAAATTCCGGTAGGCGCGTGAAAATGACCGGTTGAAGTTGCTGCTCCTGTTGAAGCGTTGCTGCAAGGGTGTCGATACTTTGCGGGCTGTAGAAAGCGCGGGGGTTGTACGGGTTCGGGATGCAGTCGTCAATCGACAGGACGTGTATCCGCTGGTCCTCCGCATGGTCTGCCGGGAGATCATCGGGCGTGCCATCAGTCATCGGCCGCGCGTCGGGATCCAGAATGTGCGCGACATTGGCCTGAGCAATCTTCACTACCCCGGAGTTTTGCAGGCGGTCGTCAACGTCGGAGCGCTCGGCATTCATACCGACCCGGACTTTGCTTTTAAGGTCGAGCCTCTTACTCATTCTGAAACTTCCTCCGAGTTGTAGAACGCGATCATCTCATCGAGAAGCGCGGCGAAATCGCCCCGAGCAGGCTTGACCGCGTCAGATCGGAGGCCTTTCACGTCGAATACCGTTCGGCCCAATGCAGCCGTCAATTTATAGACTTCGCGGTTTTTGATGGTTGTGGATAAGAGATGGACTTTGCTCTCTGAGAGCAGCTCTTTCATCTGCTTATGAAGCTGCGTCTTAGGATTCGCTTTGTTGAGTAAAATCGCGAATTTTCCGTTTGGCTGGATGGACCGTGTTTGCTCAACTAGGCGCACCATTCCTTCGCTGCTCCAGAGGTCAAGCGGAGATGAGTCGGTCGGAATGATGGTGGCGTCTGCGACCATGAGCACGCGGGCAGTGATTGGCGACTCAATGCTCGGCGGACAATCGACCAACACGATTTCTGCATCTTCAGCCAGTTGTGTAATCACGCTCCCTATCTGCTTACCGTGACTGGCGACGCTGACAATTTTGAACGGTAGCGGGTTTCCTTCATCGGCAACCGCATTCCATCGTAGGCAGGAATTTTGGGCGTCGGCATCCGCGACGAGTGGCTTGTAACCAGCAGCATGGAATGCAGCGGCCAGATTGATCGTTGTGGTGGTTTTTCCGACTCCACCTTTTTGATTTGCGACAGCGAATACTAGACCCATCTCGCCTCCGGTCAATTACAGGGCGGGAGTTTGACTCCCGGTTTCGATCTCCACGTGGAGATTCGGACATCACGTTTCGATCTCCACGTGGAGATCGTACGGACATCCATGTAGCCAACACGTAGAAAACGGCGCATTCGCAAGTATAGGCTTTGGAAATTTTAAATCAAGAAAAACGGTAGGATTTGAAAAAGTTTCTGGGAGACGCGAGGCGGATGTCAATTCGCGTGAGAGGGAGCGACTTGGCTACCCAGCGATCTCCACGTGGAGATCGAGTGGTGGCCAGTGGCGTTAGGCGGGCCACCCTGCGTTGCTATGAAATCTCCACGTGGAGACCGAACTGCAATGGGTTGCCGTTGACGCGTTACCTTCCGCCTGCCGGATCTCCACGTGGAGATCGAGGGTGGTGGTCAGCTTGTGTCAGGCGGGCCATCCTGGGCAACACGAAATCTCCACGTGGAGACCGGGCCGGCATAGATTGCCCGGGGGCGCGTTAGCTTCTCATTGGCGGATCTCCACGTGGAGATCGAGGCGTTGTCTGCCAGAGTCAGGCGGACCTCCCTCGACGCGGCAAATCTCCACGTGGAGATCGGGCCGGGATGGATTGCCAGGAACGCGTTAGCTTCTGGTTCGCAGATATCCACGTGGAGATCGAGGGTGGTGGTCGGCTTGTGTCAGGCGGCCCGTCCTGGGCAACACGAAATCTCCACGTGGAGACCGGGCCGGCGTAGATTGCCGTGGGCGCGTTAGCTTCTGATTGGCGGATCTCCACGTGGAGATCGAGGCGTGGTCAGTCAAGGGCAGACGGGCCGCGCTGGGCGCGGCGAAATCTCCTTGGGAAGGCAGGGCCGGAATGGGTTGCCTTGGGCGGGTTAGCTTCAGCCTTCCGGATTTCCACCTGGGAATCGAGATGGTGCCGGGCAGGTCCGGTCGGGCTCCCATCGCTGTTTAGGTCATCCACCTGGATATCGTGGCGAGCGCCGGTTAAAGGAGAGCGGGGAATCCGTGCGGCGGAGGAATCTCCACGTGGAGATCCAGAGAGCCAAGGTCCACAAGGAAGTCAACGGCGTTGCCTTTAGCCTTCCGCTACGCGAGGCGATAGAGGTCCGCGGCGGCAGCCGCGCCGGTAATCCACTTTAGTGTCGAAGGGAGCGTGGATCTTATATACCGAATGACTGCAGGCCCGGGGCTTGTCAGATGCGCCGCCGTAAAACTGGTAGATTTTCTGGGAGATTTTTTTGCGATAGGTGAGGAACGTCGAGGATTATCTAGGACTTCTGTGACTATCGGCGAGGAATCTCGGACCTAATCTAGCAGACGAGCCGCGAGGCTTCCGGAGCACCGGCCGCGTGCAATCCAACCTATTTCCTGAGCGGCATGACTTGTGGCGCCCTCATCGGAACAGGCGCCGGCTTTTCGATATCCATGGCGTACGTTTTACCTGCTGACGTGTCGGGAAGCAGATCTCGTCAGGCCGATGCCGTTCTGAGAAAGACCTCGGCCTCTCGATACTGCCGCCCAAGCTCCGCCGTCGCATAGATCGACGTGGTATCGAGTGAATCGTGGCCGGCAAAATTCCGCGCACTCTCGAGACTCATCCCGTTGGCCAGCGCATGCGACACAAACGTGTGTCGCAGCCAGTGCGGGCTGGCCGCGCTGAAGGCGCGCGCGTGCGGGGAGTCTTCGCGCAGTGCCGCGGCGGTCGCCGTCGCGAAAAACTGCTTGATTGCTTTATAAAGTTGCACCGGATGGATGGGCCCGGTTTGCCGCGCGCGCGCCGCGAGCTCAGGCGCGGGATCCGTGTGATTCGCCTTCGCCGCGCGCCGGATCTCGCCAATCTCGGTGTTCGACAGCAGCGCCGGGATGAGCGGGGTGGCGGCCGGGCAGGCGAGGGGATCGCGCGGCAGGCCACGCGAGGCCAGGTAGTCGCCCATCAAGTCCAGCACGGCCGGCACCAGTGGCACGAAGCGCTCCTTCGCGCGCTTGCCGACCACGCGCAGCAATCGGATCGTGCCCAGCTCGGCCCCGGCGTAGCGCTCCTGGACGTCATCCGTGAACGCCCCGCATAGCTCGGCGCGCCGCAAGCCCGTACTGTAGGCAAAGCCCAGCACGAAGCGCATGCGTGCCGCGGCGACCGTGTCCGGCATCGTCTCGAGCACGCGCATCGCGAAGCGCCACGCATCGGCGGTCAGGCCGCGCTCGATCCGCAGGCGCGATTTCGCGGCCACGCGCCGTTCGTTGCCGGCGGCATCGGGCGTCGTGCCGGTGAACACCCGCACCTTGGCGAACGCGTTGTGATCCAGATACTGCGCGTCGACCAGTTCCCCGAAGAATTTCTTGAGCGCGGATAGCGCGTCCTGTCGGCTCTTGACGGACAGCGGGCCGCGGAACGGCCGCCAGTCGAGCGCGTCGCGCGGTGCCGTGCCGGCCATGACCCACTGGCTGGCCGGTTGCGGATCGACCAGGAAGCCGTTGATGTAGTCTCGCGCGTCGTCGGTGTCGAGGCTCGACAGCGCCTTGCGCTTCACGAGGATCGCCCAGAGCAGCAGCCGCTCGGCCTCGGTGCGATAGCGCTGGCGCGTATGCGGGTTTTCGTAGTCGGCGAGCCAGAAATCGATCGCTTCCCGGTCGTTGTGGGCGCGGCTGTTGTTTTTGACCCGGTTGCGGTGCGCGCCGTGCGAGCCGTCCAATTCCGGCGGCAGCAAGAAACGCTCGAGCGGCACGATCGCGGTAACGGGGCCGGCCGGGGCGAGCCGCGGCACTGGCAAAGCGGACTCGGACGGGTGCGTTTGCGCGCCCGCGGCCAGCTGCAGCCCGGCGACGTCGCCGTAGTGCGCGAGCCAGGCGGTGATGCGGCGCGCGCCGATCTCGCCCAGGCGCGGCACGCGTCGGTACCAGCGGTAGCCGACCGCGTTGATCGTCTCGACCAGCTTGCCGATGGTGGTGAGGCCGACGTCGGCCAGGCGCAGCGCGACGGTGGTATCGAACCAGCCGAGCACGTGGTGCTCCGGCCTCGGGTCCTCGACCACCAGGCGGGCCAGCGCCTCGAGCGCCGCCATCTGCCGCGCGCGCAGGCGGGCGTTGCGCTGCTGCCGGCGCAGGGTCGCGCCGGCGTCGGCGTCCGCCCCGGCGTGCCGGGTGGCGAACAGGTCGAGCAACTCCTTCTCGGTATAAAACCCGTCGGGATCGTGCTCGGCGGCGAAGTCCTCCAGCGACGGCGTGGCGCGCGCGGGCGTATGGGCCGCCGGCGCCGCGGAAAGGGCGGTGAGGGCGGCCGGCCGGATGGCGAGCAGCCGGGCGGTGGCAAAGTCCTGGCGCTTGCGCGCCGCGGCGACGAACGCCGTGATCAACCAGGTGCGGGTGGCGGCGGCCTTGCGCGCGTCGCGGCCGAATTCCAGGTACTGGTCGGCCAGCTCGGCCAGATCCAGCCCTTCCAGGTAGCCGCGAAAGAAGGCGAGGTGCTGCAGGCCGATGCGGCGCGCGGCGGCGGCCTCCCGCTGGGCCCGGCGCGAGCGCGCCGGGCGGCGGCCGGCCGGCGGGGTTGCGCGCGGCGGGGCGGCCGGCAGGTCGCGAAAGTCGACATCGAGCACGTCAGGGTCGTCGTGGGTCGGCATGGGCGGGCTCAGGCGATACGGAAATCGTGTTGTTTGATACGGAACGTGCGTCGCGCGCGGACGGCGTCGTGGCGGCGATGGCACCGCGCCGATCGCCGGTGCGAGGCCGCGAAGCCGCGCCGGACAAGGCGGTGGCGTCGCGACGCGCAGAGACAGGGTATTTTGTCCAATAAACTGAAGGGTAACATAGTAAGGGCTATGTTACCCTTCATATGGTGCTACCTTGAGGCACGTCCGCAACGTGCTCGCTTGCACAACTAAAGTTGTAGCTATGTTTCAACTAATGTTGTGTCTATCGCCGGCCGGCGAGATCCGCAGACGACGGCCACGCCGGCGGACCGCCTGCCTCACCTGCTGGCGCAGCCGCCTCAGACGGTCTTCTGACCTGAGTTTCGCGGCTGAGCCGTGCCGGCGTGATAAGAACTCATCTCGCTAGCCCTGACCGCTGTCCGTACCGGCGAACCTGCCGATCGTCCATTGCGACACAAAATTAGTTGAAATCGCGCAGCGGGTTACAACTTTAGTTGACGGCGCAACGCCGATAGACACAACTCTAGTTGAAACGGGATTTGGCCTCTCAGCCTTGCGGGACAAGGGTTTCCGGGCCGTACGTCACCCCACAAGGGTAGTTACAACTATGGTTGTGCAAGCGCATGTGTCGCCCGGAGCTATTCTCCGAACACCGCCGCCAGCGGGACGTACTGCCTTGCAGCCATAGGCGCGAGCATGCGGCGCGTTGAACCGGTTGTGGCCACCACGTACACTACCTGACACGCGAGGCATCGCGCACTTGGTTGCGGGTTCGGCGCTGAATACGAAGAGGACCGCGCGCTTTTCAAGGGAAACGTCGCGCAGGTGGCTCAGATTGGTTCGCACCGAGCTACCCGCGGCGACGTCGACCTACACCGGGTGAGCGCCTACTGGCTACACCACACGTTCGCCAACCACGGTCCGGACGCGGGCGACAGCGTGCCCGACATGCAATCGCTGCTAGGCCATGCGATTCTGGCCACCGCCGATTAATGTAAGGACGGGAGCCGCGCGCCAGCACCTGGCCGTCAACTCTGTTCGGCGATGGCTCGGTTAGCGAGCACTCGGCTGGTAACATCCCAGACGTTCAACCTCTATAGACACGTCAATGATCCAACAACGCCATCCGGAGCTGTTGATTTGCACGGAATCCTGACCCAACGCCTGCGTCGTGTGATCGACGAGGGCATCGGCTACGGCTTGGCGCTCGAAGGCATCACCGCGGCCGAAGTGGCGCGCATCGCCGCCGCGCAGAACGAAGCCTGAATCCGCCGTTCACCGTTCCACGCGACTTTCCGCTTTGGCTGCTTTCCTCGCCGCCTGGAACATGGTGACGAGTCTTGACCGCTTTGATGTGGCGTGACCTTATCAGTCGGCTGTCAGGCATCTAGCTCGTACGCTGGGGCATTGAACCGCCGGCGATCGCGATCGGACGTATCGTCTGCCTCCTGCGCTGGTGCTCCAGCGTAGTCGCCCCAGCTAGAACCACGACCCTGCCTCGTTACCGCGCTGCGTCGCGCGGGGCTAACCCACCAGACGGTGCTCGTCGCGTACACCTCGAGGCCTGGGATGGAATTGAAACGCAGGCACTAGATTTCGACAGTTACTTCCGCAAAGCGACGGCGCCAGCGGAGCTCGTCATGTTGTCTGCCTACGTCGGTGCCGATCAGGGACGCTGAGACGGGGCCGCCGTCTGTGTTTGAGGTCACCCAGAATCCGTCTGCCGCATGAAACATGCAGGTCGTGCTTGCGTCCCTTGTGTGCATACTTCGCTAACGTGACAGCACCCTCGGGAGGTATCGTTGGGTGTTCGAGCGCACGCATGCCTGGTTCGCCGGATTTGGAAAGCTGCGGATTCGCTTCGAGCGTCGCCTCGATATTCATGCCGCCTTGCTCGTCCTGACTGCCGCCGTCATCTGCTCAAGATTCGTGGATGACTTGTGTTAGCGGTTCTAAGTGAGTGGCCGTGTCCGGTGTTTCAGGGGGGGGGGCGCTCCCAGGCATCACATCAGACATCCTATCTTTAAGTTATAGGGTCAGCGATCGTTATGATGGACGATTGCTCGGCAGTTCGTTCGAAAAATTCTTATTAATAGCAACAAAATCATTAAATATTCACTATAAAGATAAATTTCAAAAACCTTGATATAGGGTAAACACCGGCAGGGAATTCAACGCACTACGTCTATTATCTGATTTTAGTCATATGACAACTGATATTTAAGTTGTCTCGATGCCATCAAAACTAGAACGGAGTCAGCAGTGACAGCACTCGACTACAGCGTGAGCACCGCTGCGGCCCAATGGCTCACGGTGGTTCGAACCCTCCGACGGCACGTGCTCGGCGACGGCGCTGCCTTGAGGGGAAGTCCGCGCTGCGGTGGTGATGCCGACGCGTCGGCCACGACCGCATCCGGCGCGGGGTTGAGCACGGCCAGTGATCCGATCGTGGAGCCGAACCGCACGGCCGCCGACCCCTTCGGCTCACTGGGCGGGATTGTGTCGTCCACGCCCCAGGCGGTGGGTTTTCAGCACGAGGCTGACGGCGCGCAGTCGGGGCCGGGGATCGGCCAGACCCGCCCGCACAGTCCTCGACCCGGTTGCCTCGCGACCTGGCAGTGGGCGGATTCGACGCGCGCCGGGCTCGGGCGCGGGGTCCCGGCATCAGCACCGTGAAGACCGACAACGTCACCCGCTCGGCGGCAACGCCGGCCGGTGCTGTCAGGCCGCCGTCGAGCCGGGTCCGGGGCACTTCGACGACAACGCTCCGGCCGCCTTTCCGCTGCGCCCCGCGCCAGCGGCGTGGCGATCTCGCGCTGCGATTTCGGCGCGCTGTCGCGCTGGGGCCTCCCTTCACCAGGTAGCCCCGGCCGATCCGAGCCGGGAACGCCGACGGCGTTTTGTTTCTGAATGTAAGGATTACTGAGCGTTTCGACGACACCCTGATCACGGGCCCGCGCTGACCCATGTGGAATCGCGGGAGTTGCCCACCGAGTAGCACCCGGGGTCCCGAGCGGACTCCGGCCAGAATTGGCCGGCGCCGATGTGTCGATATACGCTGCCACCGGCCGGCCGAACTTGGTTTCTCCCTCGTCAATGCGTACCAAAAAAGGAAAACTGTTATGAAAGCGAAACTCAACATGCGCGCGGCACTGGCGCTGTCCACCTTCGCCGCGCTCGCGGCACAGACTCCGGCGCACGCCACCACCTGTTCGCCGCAATGGAGCAGCTCGGCAAGCACCAACACCGCCAACCTGCAGGCCGCCATCAAGAGTTGCTCGGCCAGCGGCACCAGCAGCAGCCCCGGCCTCGTCGACCTGAGCGCCAACAACGGCGTGTCGACGGCGGTCATCACGAGTGTGACGCTCGCCAGCAATATCGTGCTGAAGCTGGAGAAAGGCTTTACGCTGAAAGGCTCGCCGAATCAGCCCGCCGATAGCGCGATGTTGACCGGCAGCGGCCTGAGCAACGTCACGATCACCGGCACCGGCGCGATCGACGGCGACGGTCAGTCGTACTGGACGGCCGCGGTCGGTGGGAACAACACCGCACGGCCCAAGCTGATCTCTATCACCGGCTCGGGCCTCAATATCGGCTCGAACTTCACCGATGCCGGAAAACCGCAGTCGATCGTCACCTTCCCGACGTCGTCCAACTCCACCAGCAATGCGCTCATCATCCGCAATTCGCCCAAGGAGCAATTGGTGATCGAGTCGGGCTCGAAGAATGTCACGATCGACGGCGTGTGGATCTACGCCAATCCGAACCGCAACTCCAGCGGCGACGATCTCGCCCCCAACACCGATGCAATCGACCTGATCGGCACCCAGTCCGCGACGGTGCAGAATTGCTTGCTCGACACTGGCGACGACGATATTGCCATCAAGTCGAACTCGGGCGGTGCGGCCACTTCGAATGTCACCATCAGCCAATGCGTGGTGGGTGGCGGACACGGAATCTCGATTGGCGGCCAGGAAGCGGCCGGCACCACGCTCGCGCAGCCCGGCGTGTCGCAGATCACCGTCAGCAACGTGCAGTTCAGCGGCACGGACTACGGCTACCGCATCAAGACCGACCAGACCTCGAAGGACAGCGGCGCGACCACCGGCGTGAAGTACACGAACACCTGCATGCGCAACGTGCAGCAACCCTTCCTGTTCACCTACGCATACGCATCCGGAACCGGTGGTGCGTTGCCGCTCATCGCCAACATCACCATCGACAACATCATCGCCACGGCCACTAAGCAACAAGGCGCCATCGTCGGGCTGTCGGACGACCTGATGGGCGTGCCGAGTTCGGGCAATACCGGTATCGCCGTGACAAACGCTCAGATCAGCGGCGGCAGCGCTTTCTCCGTGACAAATGGTGAACTGCAACTGGGCAGCCACAGCAGTGTGACGACCTCGGTGGTGGGCACGAACGGCACGGTGAAGCCGATCACTTCCGACAGCGGCGCCACGGTGTCGTGCCCGAGCAGCATCACGATACCGGCGCAGATCTGAGCGCCTTGGCCTGAGCGACGGCACCGCAGCGGCCTCGCAGAATCGGATGGCGGAATGGCTGGGCCGCCGCCCAAGCCAGCCGTCATGCCGGCCCGCAAACCGGAGCAGCCACGGAACGAATCTGACATACGGTACGCCGCGGCACCCTCGGCGTACGAGAAGAACGTGACTCTGGCTGCCGCCACGGGCGAGGGCGCTCTCACGTTAGCGGAGTATGTTCACAAGGGGCGCGAGCGCGACCTGCATGTTTCATGCGGCAGACGGATTCTGGGTGACCTCGGTCAATTCACGCCACGCCGAGAAGCGTACGGCGAGGTGTTTGCGAAAAAGCGAAGCGCGCAATCATCCTGCAGCGGAACGGTCCATCCGGATGTCGCGTATTGCGTGGGGAAGGGACACTTCAGAAGTAAATCAATCAGGTCGAAACCTGCTAAAGGGCATTGGTACGGCGTCAGATCGCTCCCATAGGGTCTTCAGATGGTCGACGAACCATTTACCCGCAGGTCCCGGCGGCTGCGACGGCTGGTGATACACCGACATGGTCAGCATCCAGCCGCTGGGCGGCATGTCGTCCACGTCCAGCACGACAAGCGTACCTGCCGCGATGTCCTTCTCGACCATGTGCAAGGGCATCCCCCCCCATCCCACGCAGTCTTTAAGAAACGCATATTTCGTGGACAGGTCCGCGAGACGCCAAGTCGAAGCCGAAGCAACCCCGAAGTCTCGACCTGCGGTGAGATCGGACCGGTCCGTCAGCACCAGTTGGACGTGTTTAGCCAACTCGCGCCGCGGGATTCGCTGGCCCACGCTCGCGAGCGGATGGCCTGCCGCAGCAACGGCGACCAGTGGCAGTTCGCCAATTCGCTCGCTGACCAATGATGGAAAGGCCTGTGGCAAGGGCGGCAGGATGCCCAAACTGCATCGCCCATCAAGAACGGGTTGATACGCCGCTCCCAGCCCTTCGACGAAAAGCCGCAACGGCGTCAACGGAAACCGCTCTGCGAATGTCTTTGCGACGGCACTGACCACCGCCGTCGGGAAGAAAACATCGACCACCACCGAAAGCTCTGCCTCCACGCCCGAAGTCATCAGCCTGGCGCGTGCCTTCAGCGTGTCCACGCCGGCGACGATGTTGCGGGCATCGGCGAGCAACAGCACGCCCTCAGGCGTGAGCTTTGGGAATCGGCCCGAGCGGTCGAACAGTACGACGTCCAGTTGCTCCTCCAGTCCGCCGACCCAGCCGCTCACCGCGGACTGCACGCGGTTGAGCTTGCGGGCGGCCGCCGAAAAACTGCCCTCATCCACGGCGGCAATGAAGGTTCTGAGTTGATCCAGCGAGATCCCATCCAGCATTAGCGCGTCATCCATCTCTGAGATAGATGGATTGTATCTCGATATGCCGACTTCCCAGATGCATGTCGCGCTGCGATGATTTCACCCAGTGCAGCGACGTTCTTGTGAAGCGCAATCAACTCGGGAGTTTTCATGGCCTTTTCCATCATCGGCAGCGGCAGCGTCGGCACCGCCATTGCCCGTCAATTTGCCCGCAGCGGCGTCCCGATCGGCATCGCGAATACGCGCGGGCCGGAGTCCATCATTTCTTTGGCCGGCGAGTTGGGCGGCACGGTAGTTCCCCTCATGCTACATGCGGCACTCGAGGCCGACGTGATCATCCTGGCGGTCCCGTTCCGGGCGCACCGCGACGTCGCCAAAGCTGCGGCGAGCTGGCAGGGCAAAGTCGTTATCGACGCCACCAACGCCTACGGAGTGCCGCTGGCCGAACTGGACAACCTGCCTTCTTCGGTGATCGTGGCGAAAGCATTTCCGGGCGCATCGCTCGTCAAGGCGTTCAATCATTTGCCAGCCAAAGTACTGGCCGAGGATCCCGTGACTGCCGGTGTTCGTCGAGTGATCTTTCTGTCTAGCGACGACGAGGCTGCAAGCGCAACGGTCGCCGCCCTCGTCGGGCGGCTAGGCTACGCGGCGGTCAATCTCGGCAAGATCGCCGAAGGCGGTCAACTCGTGCAGGCCCGGGACAGAAGTTGGGCGCCGCTAATTTTCCAGGACCTCTTCAAGAAGGAGCAATAAGCCATGTACGACCATGTCATCTGGCCGGAGCGCTACGACCCGAAAACGTCGGCCATCTACGCGCTCAACGATATCGACGTGAACGCGAGGATGTCCACTTTCAAGATCCCGAGCGCCTCGATGTCATCCTTGTCCCATTGGATGATCGTGCGATCTTCCATCGCGGCGTTCTCGATCGGCACCATGCGCGAGAGTTTCGTGCGACTGATCACGAAGCCGCCGGAGTGCTGCGACAGGTGCCTCGGGTAGCCGAGCAGGGCGGTGGCAAACGCGGCCCACTGTTGATTCAGGGGTGCCTCGACGTCGAGCCCGGCCTCAGCGAATCGCGCGAGCAGATCCGCTTTCGAATCGAACCAGTGATGCGCCTTCGCGACGCGATCGACGATGATGGGATCAACGCCCAGCGCCTTGCCGGCCTCGCGCAGCGCGCCTCGCGGGCGGTAGGTCGACACCGCCGCGGTCAGTGCCGCGCGATCGCGTCCGTACTTGGCGTAGATATACTGCATAACCTCTTCCCTACGCTGGTGCTCGAAGTCGACGTCGATATGGCATCCAGTCCTACTCTACCGATCGCGTTCTTCTTTCATCCAAGCCAAGATCACTTTGGGCAGCAAAGCGCGATGTTGAGATGAAGGCTTATCACGTTAGCAGCAGTTGCACTGCGACGACTGCCACCGCGGGCGGCTCCGAATGGAGGAAAAAGTCGTGCTTTTCAGGGGTGCCGCGGCCGGCATAGGCGCTGCGACCGCGTGAGTTGCATGCATGCAGAGCACGACTCGAACTAACCGCTGCGCCACAGGCTCCAGTGGACCGCCCGGCGAGCAGAGATTCACCGAGCGCTTCCTATCGCTGTTTTTCAAGCAGACTTGCCCACACGTTCACGTTCACGTTAACGGAAGAAGCAGGTCTGCTGCAATCCGGCTTATCGGGCTGCTCGGCTCGGCTAAGACTGGGGCGCCGAATACGGCGATCACAAGAAGCATCGGAAGCGTGCTGGTCGTATTCTTCCGACAGGCATTCCATTTTGTGCGGATTCCGACCGCTGTTCGCTTGCGGTCGGAATCTAAGTTGACTTCGGCTGTGTGTCTGGCAATCGGTTCGTAGCGACTACGCGACTTCCTGCTCGAAAGCCGGATAGTCGGTGTAGCCCTTTGCGCCAACAACGCCATAAAAGGTCGAACGGTCGGGGTCTGTGAGCGGCCAGCCGTTTTTCATCCGTTCCACCAGGTCGGGGTTGGAGATATAGGCCGTGCCGAACGCGATCAGGTCCAGTTCTCCCTTCGCCAGTTCGGCTTCGGCCAGGTTCTGAGTGAAGCCACCGGCGCCGATCAGCGTGCCTTGGTAGGCCTTGCGGAAGGCGGCACCAAAGCCATCCGGTGTGCCTGCAGCTGAAATGGTCGTCTGATAGTTCAGATGCACGAAAGCCAAGTTCCTTTCGTTCAGGGCCGACGCCATGCTCGCCCACGCATCGGCCTCACCTTCGAAGGGTTGCATATCGTAGATGCGGCCGAACGGCGAGACCCGCACCCCCACTTTTTCTGCGCCAATTGCGTCGGCCAGGGCGTCGAGCGTCTCCAGCAAAAAGCGCTGGCGATTGGCGATGGAACCGCCATACTGGTCGGTGCGGGTGTTCAGTGCACTGCTGAGAAACTGATCGAACAGGAAGGCATTGGCCGCCATCACTTCGACGCCGTCAAAGCCCGCCTCCATCGCACGACGCGCGGATGCAACGAAGTCCTGAACGACGCGCTGCACTTCGACCGTGGTCAACGCACGCGGCGTGCTTGGCAGAACAGGGCCTTCCTTGCCCGGTTCGGCCCATGCGTAGACCATGGTCGTGGTCGCTGGTACCTCGCCTGCCGACACCGGTGCGGCATTGCCCGGCTGGATGGAAACGTGGGACAGGCGACCAACATGCCAGAGCTGGGCGAAGATCTTGCCACCCTTTTCATGCACGGCGTCGGTCACCTTGCGCCATCCTTCCGTCTGCTCGTCGGTGTACAGGCCTGGCGTATACAGATAGCCGCGGCCCTCCTCGGAGACCGGCAGACCTTCGGTGATGATCAGCCCGGCTGAAGCGCGCTGCGCGTAGTAGAGCGCCGTCAGGTCCGTAGGGATGTTATCGGGCGTGCGCGTTCGCGTCATCGGTGCCATGACAACACGGTTGGCTAGCGGTGTACCGGAGAGATCGTAGGGCGTAAACAATTTACTCATCATGTCGCTCAAAATGAAAGTGCGCCAGCGCGCTGGTTGAATCTCGGGTTGATCGGAAAATGAACTGGATGGCAATCGACTTCCAGCCTCTTCAGTTCAGAGATTCCTCAAGCAGTCCTGGGAAGCGAACCGCCAGAGGAGTTGATCGCAGTTACGGATGCATTGCGTGTCTAACCTGTGCAACCATCAATGCTGCAGATCACGGCCTGCGTGTCGTCTGTCTCGTCCGGTACGTTACCGGCCGCGTCGAGCAGCGCCTTCTCGAACACGCCTACTTCACGGGCGCCCGAAAGATGAAAACTCTTGTTGAAGACAAACAGGGGCACACCGTTGGCGATCCGGTTCGCCTCCATTTCATCTCGCGCGATCTCCGACGCGATTTCACGATCCTCGAAGCTGAACGATGCGCCGGGGAAGCCACTGCCTTTTGCAAGATCGAGAAGCGCGGTTCGGTCAAAGATGTCGACTCCATCGGTAGTGGCGCCCCGGAAGATCCGTTCGATCATCCGTTGCCTGTCCTCTGGTGTTCTGATGCTTTTGACCAGTAAGTGCGCATCCGTCGTGTCGCCAAAGCGCATGGTCTCGAATCGGTAGGTGAGGCCCTCTCCGGCACCGGCCGAGGCCACCGCGTCCATCATCCTCCCGGCCGCCACCGGATTGCCGAACTTCGCATAAAGCGCGTCTGTAAAGCCGGCCGGAGCCATGCCTTTGGCGAGACGATAGGACCTCGGTGTGACGACAACCTCGATCCGGTCCGCCACGCCCATCGCCGCTTTTTCCAGGCGCCGTTTGGCGATCCAGCACCACGGGCAGACAAAGTCCGACCACACTTCTACATTGACCCGCTTCATGTTTCATCCTCAGCTAGAGATTGCGCTTACTAACGCTCCGCCCAGAGAGTTAGCGCCGGACTGGATACTTACTGACGAGCGAGGTGGTCCATAGCGTCGAGAACATGCGTGCTATAGACCACCGCAGCGCCAGCGTTGAGATTGATGGCAACACCGAGCGCTTCTGCAACTTCTTCGGTCGTGACACCCAGCTTTTTAGCTTCAGCTGCATGGAATGCGATACAGCCGTCACAGCGCGTGGTGACCGCAACCGCCAGTGCAATCAGCTCCCGCGTCTTTGGGTCAAGGTGACCGGTCTTGGCCCCGGCGCCGCCAAGCATGGCGATTCCTTTGACCGTGTCCGGGGTATAGCGGGCCAGCTCATGCACGCGGCGGGTGACGGCTGCGATTGTTTCAGTCCAGTTCAGCATGGTTTCTCTCCAGATAGCTACCAACTAGTTGGTAGTGTAAAGATGCAAATAAAAGAACCATGTTCAGCGGTGAAGATGGTTCCCGGGAAATTCAGACGCGCAACACAGCTGACGGCAGGCGGTGTCTGATCATGACGCGGCGACAATGAGCCGGATAATGCTGCTGTCGAGCGACTCGCCTTCCTTCATGGCCCAGTCAACGAAGCTGGCCCCTTCGAGCACGCTCAAAACCTGATACGCCTTCCGTCTGCTGCCCGCGCCGGCTGGAATTTCGCCATCAGCGATGCCCTTGTCGATAACCTTCGCCAGCCAGCGCAATTGCAGATCGAAGAACCGGTGCGTGAGCTTTTGCAGCTCTGGCGGTAGAGCTGTCATTTCGGCAGCAAGGGCACCGCACAAAGGCAGTAAGGTTCCGTCACTGCTGGCGCGAAACGTTTCAAAGAAGCCGTTCAATCTGCCCCACAAGCCACTGTTTTCCCGCTCGATCCGCTCAAACGCCTCCACGACTCGCGCGACATATGCCTCGACAATGGCAATTCCCAAATCCTCCTTTGTGGGGAAATGGTGGTGAATGCTAGCCTTGCGGATACCGACGGTCCCTACCAGATCCGCGTAGCTAAAAGCCGCATAGCCTCTCGTTCTCATCAGATTTTCTGCCGCCTGTACCAGCGCCTCACGCGTTCCTGCTGCCATACATCCCCCGGCATATCGCCATTTTCGGTGTCGAGCCTATTGACTGCCTCAACGAAACAGTAGTCTACCTACTAGTTGGGTCGTTGTCAAACGTGCGGGACGCGGCTTGGCAACGGCACATTGGCTGATACGTCACCTTGTGCACTGCACCAGACTTCGGCACTTCCCGTGACGCGTCAGTGGGACGAAAAACTTCTTGCTCGCCAGACCAACTAGATGGTAGGCTTTCTCGGCACTTTGGACATTTCTGCGCGAAAGCGCTTCCAGGAGAACCGTAATGAGCACTCACCCCAATGGGATCGACGTACCGGCTTTGCAGCAGTTTGTGCAGGAAGTGGCCAGCGACGTCTCAAAGCGCAACGCGCGCTTCAACGTCAACACGAAATGGGAGCACCAGACCCGATCCGTGGCGACCGTCAGTCACTACACGTTGGGCGGGGTGACCCACCAGCGGCATTTTGAGATCGCCGCGGATGAGCCGACCGAGTTGTTGGGCAAGAACAGCGCGCCTAACCCTCAGGAGCTGCTTATGGCCGCGCTCAATGCCTGCCTCACAGTGGGGTACGTTGTGAACGCTGCTGCGATGGGTATTACGGTTCACAGCCTTGAAATCGAAACTGACGGCGAACTGGATCTGCGCGGCTTCCTGGGTCTCGACGAAACCGTCAACCCCGGTTACGACGAAGTGAGCTATGTCGTTCGCCTGCACACCGACGCGTCGCGTGAACGGGTAGAGGAACTGCACAGGATTGTGACCAGAACCTCGGTCAACCTCGCCAATTTCTCGAAGGCGATCCGTATGGTGCCGACGCTGGAAGTTCGCGAAGGATAGCCACAACGTGCGCTATCGGCTTGCCTCGCTGATGTCCCGCGCTTGTGGCGGGACAGATCGAAGCACGGGCCACCGCAAGGCGGAGGCAGTGGGCGCGCGGTTCATGCAGCGCGTCGTAGCCTGGCATGCGGATCCAATCCTGAATCTCGGAGCATCAAATGAACGAATTTACCGGTAAGAAACTTCTTGTCGTTGGTGGCACTAGCGGTATCGGACTGGAGACAGCCAGACAGGTGCTAGAAAGCGGTGGCAGCGTCGTATTAACGGGTAGTAGAAAGGAAAAAGCCGAAGCGGTGCGCGCGGAACTGAGCCAGCTCGGCCCCGTATCCGTGATTGCGGCGGACCTCATGACTGAACAGGGCATGAACGCTATCCGCGAGGAGATCAACGCGAATCATCGCGATATCTCGCTGATGGTCAATTCGGCCGGGATTTTCGCGCCCAAATCCTTCATTGACCATGAAGAGTCCGATTACGACATGTACCTGTCGCTCAACCGCGCGACCTTCTTCATTACGCGGGACGTGGTCAGGAACATGCGGGCCACCGGGCACCATGGTGCGATTGTCAACGTCGGGTCCATCGGAGCGCAGGCAGCGCTCGGCGGCTCGCCGGCCTCCGCGTATTCGATGGCAAAAGCCGGCCTTCACGCCTTCACGCGAAATCTCGCCATCGAACTGGCCGATTCCGGGATTCGCGTCAACGCAGTCTCCCCGGCCATCGTGCAGACCTCCATCTACGAAGGCTTCATGGCGAAAGAAGACATTGCCGATGCCATGAAGGCGCTGGAGTCGTTCCATCCGCTCGGCCGCGTCGGCAGACCTGAAGACGTTGCAAATACCATCGTGTTTCTGCTCTCCGAGAAGACGTCGTGGGTGACCGGCGCCATCTGGGATGTGGACGCCGGTGTAATGGCGGTACGCAGTTAAAGCCAGCCGTCGCGCGCGTGCGCTGCCTTCCTGCCGGCAGCAGCACGTACATGTCGACACGGGATCGCCAGGTCCCTGGATCGCCGGTTAAGCGCAAGGTCTGAACCTCTTTGCGAGCCGCCGTCCTGGAAACATCTGACTCGCCATTGTGCTGAACAGACACCAGCCTGCTCACTGCGCGGTACATGGCAAACCTACTCAATCCTTATCGGAATGCAAATGAGTGAAACCAGGCTTGCCATGCAAATGGACACCACGATTGCCCACGCTGGAAGTGATCCCGCGTCCCATCACGGATTTGTCAATCCGCCGATCTATCGCGGTTCAACCGTGGTGTTTCCAGACGTCGAGACAATGTCTCGCGGTGGACAACGGTATCAATACGGACGTTGGGGCAACCCGACTACCTCAGCGCTGACGCAGGCCATTACCGCGCTGGAAGATGCCGCCGGCACCGTTCTCTGTCCGTCTGGCCTGTCGGCCTGCACGACAGCGATTCTGACCGCAGTGGGCACCGGTGACCATCTGTTGATGCCCGACAATGTCTATGGACCCGCCCGGCAATTCTGCGACACGGTCGGCGCACGTATGGGTCTCGAAACCACGTACTATGATCCGCTTATTGGTGCAGACATCGAGTCGTTGATTCGCCCCAATACGGCTGCGATCTACACCGAATCGCCTGGCTCGCACACCTTCGAGATACAGGATGTGAGGGCGATCGCAGACGTGGCGCATCGCCACGACGCGCTCGTCATCATGGATAACACGTGGGCGACGCCTTTGTATTTCCAGCCGATTGCAGCGGGAGTGGATCTTTCCGTGATGGCGGCGACAAAATATGTCGTCGGACACTCGGATGCACTGGTCGGCACCGTCGCAGCGTCCCCACTGGCGTGGGAAAGACTCCGGGCGTTTCATCTTCAGATGGGACTTTATGTCAGCCCGGATGACGTCGCTCTGACTCTGCGGGGACTTCGCACGATGTCAGTGCGGCTTGCCCGCCATCAGGAAAGCGCACTGAAAGTGGCCCGGTGGCTTGAGAGCCGTGAGGAAGTGTCGCGTGTCATTTACCCCGCGTTACCTTCCCATGCCAACCATGATCTTTGGGTGCGGGACTTTGCGGGTGCAAGCGGGCTGTTCTCGTTTGTGACCAGACCGGCGCCACAGGCTTCGGTTAGCAGCATGCTCAACGAACTGTCCTTTTTCGCCATCGGCTATTCGTGGGGCGGCTTTGAAAGTCTGGCCATGCAGGTCGATCCACGCAAGATGCGTAGCGCGACCACATGGACGGACGAAGGTCATCTGATCCGTTTGCACATCGGACTTGAGAACCCGGACGACCTGATCGATGATCTGAAGCGCGGACTCGAGCGCTTCGACGCGCATGCATGAACGGGTCGCGTTGCGGTGGGGTAATGACGTGCCGCCTGGAATGCCGGAGCCGGGGGGGGGGTCGAGCCGTCCTGCTGTTGCTGGACAGATGTCTGGCACATCGCCAATACTGTATTGATGAGGCGATTTCATGGATGCACTTTCTGACGTCCTTCACCGTGCCCACTTCGAAGCGGCTGTCTACCTGTGCGGCGATTTCTGTGCACCCTGGCGGATTGCCTGGCCGCTGCAGCGGGCTCAGTGCGCGACTTTTCCGCGGCCCGCACGATGCGTCGCCCCCTATTACATTTTGATCCAGGGAGGCTGTTGGGTTTGCCCCGTCGACGATCGGGCTGCTGCAATCCGGGCCAATGAAGGAGAATTCATTGTCCTGCCGCGCGGCCAGGCGCATCTGATCGGCAGCTCGCGCGAAGCGGTGCAAGAGTCAGCGGTGAATCCGCCGATTTACCTGAGTCCGGCGCCGGGCGAACCCGTTGAATTGGATGCCAGCGGCCGCACGGCGCAAACCCGTCTGATCTGCGGCTTTTTAGCCTGTCACGATACCCTTACGAATCCGGTACTTCTGGGGCTGCCCAGCATCTTCAAGACCGACCTGCGGAACGATCCACATTCGCCGTGGCTTGAATGGACCCTTGAGCTTGCTGCCGCAGAGGCGGCCGGATGGAGCGCGGGAAGCGCGGTCGTGCTGGCCCGGTTGTCGGGTAGTCCCCCCGTTTTTAACGGCGGTCAGAAGTAGAGGTTATGGCGCGATAAGCAACTTCTGTTTCGGCGGTACGCCGCCAATGGCCGTGTTCGGGCGTTCGTGATTGTATGACCACAGCCACTTCGTCGCATACTCCTGAACGTCGGCCACGGTCTCGAAGAGGTAATGGGCGAGCCAGTCGTATCGAACCGTTTTGTTGTAAGTATGCGGTCTTTTAATGACGCCCCTCAGCGGTTGAGAGCAGCAGGCATTCTCCAAGGCATGAGATCGGCGTAGTCGTCGGCGGTTGCAGCGAGCGGCAACCTGGTGAACAGCCAGACTAGATAGCGGTATGGGTCGACGCCATTCGCCTTGCAGGTCTCGACCAGTGAGTAGAGATTGGCGCTGGCCTGCGCACCGGCAACCGTATCCGAGAACAGCCAGCCCTTGCGGCCGACGACGAACGGCCGGATCGCGTTCTCGCACAGGTTGTTCGAGATCGGCCAGTTGCCGTTCTCGACGTAGCGGACCAGCTTGGGCCACTGTCCGCTCATGTACTGCAATGCCTTGCCGAGCAGACTCGACGGCACGATGTCCGGCAGATGCTCGACCAGCATGCGCTCGATGATGGAGAGCACGCGGGCGCTGTATCGGGCGCGCAGTCGCTGCCGGCGTTCGGGCGCCCACTTCGCACTGCGCGCCTCGGCTGCGAACAGCTTACCGATCAGCACGACGAAGCGTGTGGCCAGCAGATCCGGTGAGCGTGCCGTCTTCGGCACCGACTCCTCAGCCTTGATGAAGCCGCGGCGCACGTGTGCCCAGCATCCGAGATGCACGAGTTGGTGATCGTGGGCGATGCCGTTATAGAGCTCGTAGCCATCCGTCATCAGCGCAGTGCCGGGCTGTACGCCGGCATACAGCTTCTGCGCATGCTGGGCGCCGCGCCCCGGCGAGTACGAGAACATCCGTACCGGCGGCCCTGAGCCGTTGACCTGCGCCCATAGGTAGCTCTTCGCCTGCGGTCTTCGTCCCGGCTCCTTCAGCACCTGGAACGTGGTTTCGTCGCCGTAGATCAAGTTCGATTCGAGCAGCGCGTCGCGCATCAGGTTGATCACCGGCTGCGTGGCGAGCCCCACCCGCACCACGCTGGCGGCCAGCGTGTTCGACGAGATGTCGCCGCCGAAGCGACGCAGCAGCGTGGCCTGGCGATACAGTGGCATACCGTACTGGTACTTGCCGGTGATGATCCACGCCAGCGCGGATTCCGTGAGCAGCCCGCGCGCAATGATGCGCGCTGGTGCCGGCGTAACCTTGATACCGAGATCACAGCACGGGCAGGCGTACTTGACCCGCTGGTGCTGAACGACGCGCACCTGCTCGGGAATCACGTCGAGCTGTTCGCTCGTTTCCACGCCGATCTCGACGAGAGCATGGCCATCATGCGCGCAGAACCGTTCGGACTCGGGCAACTCGTGCCGCACGACCTCGCGCGGCAGGTTCGGATCGAGGGGTTTGCGCCCGCGCTTGCCTCGCGTGTGGGCGGCGACCGATGTGCCGGGCACGTCCTCGCGCGCGGGCGCGTCGGTAGCCGTCGCAAGTGCCTCGGCTTCGTTGAACAGGCCGAGCTGATCGGCATGGCGCGCTTCGCTCGATGCGCCGAACAGTTCGTGCTTGTAGGCCCGCAGCTTCTCTTCGGCCAGATCGCGCTGAGCCGTCACGAGCCGAAGCTCACCGCGCAGCGCATCGCGTTCGGCGCTCGCGGCAATCAGCGCCTTGTACTCCTCGGCGCTCAACATGACGGGGTTGTTCGGCATGGCCGATTAGACCATGTCACCCGCGTGGTGTTCAGCTCATCCGCGCGTAATATCGCTGGGGATGCTTCTGGATCACGGCCAGGTCGATTCCGTCGAGCAGCCAATGCAACTGCTCAACGCTGAGCGTGATCGTGTCGCCTCCGTTCGGCCAGACGAAGCGGTCGGCTTCGAGTCGCTTGAGCAGCAACCAGAAACCGTTGCCGCCCCAGCCGAGGATCTTGACTCGATCACGACGGCGGTTGCCGAAGACGAACAGTGCCGAGGTCATAGGGTTCAGGCGCATCGCCTGTTCGACCAGGATCGACAGCCCGTTGATGCCCATGCGGAAGTCGACCGGATCGCGATGCAGGTAGACCTTCAGCCCTTCGTCGAACCGGAACACGGCAGCCTCCCGAGCATCTGGACGAGTATCGTCAGCTCATCGAAGTTCGCCTGGCTCAACTCCAAGGAAACGCCGTTTGGTAAGTGCACATTCAGCGAGAACACTGCAGCCGATATAGCCGGAGTGGGGGCAGCTGCAGAGGTGACGACCTGCATAAAGGCGGATTCCTCAGGCACGGGAGCCGTCGACAACTCGACGCGAGCCTCTCGTGACGACTCCGTCGCGGAGCTGACTATCTCGCCCGCGGCTTGTTCGCGCTGATACTTGGAAATCCACGTCCGAACGAGGTTCGGATTGATGTCGTGTTCCATGGCCGTCCGCGCGATAGACACCCCAGGCTTCAGACACGCCTGTATCAACTCGCGCTTCGCATCCTCGTCGTACTTGCGCCGTCCGTCTCGCTTGAGATCGACCACCAACCGGCTCTGCAAACCTCCATCTTGCTCGTTCATGCACACCTGTCCACGCTCATTGAACATGGACACGTAGCCTCGGGGAATCAGCCTCGCCGTGCAATGGCGTCCTTCAAAGACCGCTTACTGTTGTAACGCTCGATGTACGCGTTCTATTGTGGCTTGCCGGGCTGGATAAACTGCAGAACGATGCCGCGTCGAGCGGCCCAGTCCCTGAGCGCATCGCTGACATATTCCGGTCCGTTGTCGCAGCGGATCTTCAGCGGCTTGCCGCGCCATTCGATCACCTGATCCAGGGACCGGATAACACGTAGCGCCGGCAACGAGAAGTCCACCTCGATGCACAGGCCTTCCCGGTTGAAGTCGTCAATCACGTTGAACAGCCGGATGCTACGCCCATCGGCAAGCTGATCGTGCATGAAATCCATTGACCAGCACTCGTTCAGTGCCTGCGGCACGGCCAGTGGTTCCGGTTGCTCACGCATCAGTCGTTTGCGTGGCTTGATCCGCAGATTCAGTTCCAGTTCGCGATAGATGCGGTAAACGCGTTTGTGATTCCAGACGAAGCCCTTCACGTTGCGCAGGTACAGGAAGCATAGGCCAAAGCCCCAGTTGCGCTGGTTATGCGTGAGTTTCACAAGCCACTCGGCGATCACCCCGTTTTCCGGGCAGCGCTTTGCCTGGTAGCGGTAGCAGGTCTCGCTCACGCCAAACGCCTCACAGGCCGCCCGTACGCTCATCGCCCGATCCTTGACAGCACGCATGGCCATCTCGCGCCGACGAGATGGCCTCACCACTTTTTTTCGAGCGCCTCACGCACCACTTCGGCCTTGAGTCGTTCTTCGGCGTACATCTTCTTGAGCCTCGCGTTCTCCGCTTCAAGCTCCTTCATCCGGGTCATCAGCGCCGCGTCCATGCCGCCGTATTTCGAGCGCCATTTGTAGAAGCTCGCGCTGCTCATCCCGTGCTCGCGGCACAACTCCGGCACGGGTGTTCCGGCTTCGGCCTGTTTCAAAATCCCGATGATCTGGCTTTCCGTGAATCTGGACGTCTTCATGCAAAATTTCCTGTCGATCCTGCTGCTAGAAAATTCTACCTTGAACACCCGTTAATTCTTGGGGGGACTACCGTTCAGCAAAACATGAAAATGAACTGAGCATCAGCAGTCCACTTACAGCCATGCGGCGAGCAATCATGTGCATTTCCCCTATACCGGCCGCGCCGGTCTTTTCCTGTGCCGACGTGGCCGGCGTTTTCCGTTGTCAGCGAAGCCAGCCGTAATGACGCATGGCTTCCTCAATTGCCGGCCGCCACCGAAGCGGGCAAGGCTTCACTCGCTCCCCTGTCCGCGCCCCTCGGAGTGGGAGCCCGTTCAATTCCTTGACGTGCGCGATCCAGCACGTCTGCGCAACGATGCCATGCCGCTGCTTCACGAACGTTTGTATGTCCTTGTAGCTGGCCACATCGTCCTCACTTGCGTGTGCTTTCCGATTGATTAGACATCTTGCTGCTGCTCGCCATTCTTCGACAGTTGGCCGCTCTTCAGCAGGTTCGCGGAACGGAGGTCGAGGTCGTTCGGCCACAGGCGCATCCGCAGCCGGTGCCAAATGTTTGGCCAACGATTGAAAACTAACCGGTCCATAAAGTATTCCGCGAGCGTCGCGTGTTCAGCGCACAGGTTCCATGCTTGCTGCACTCGCTCTGCGCTTCGCTGCACGACGTTCATTGCCTCAGGAACGTCTGTCGGGTGCATCGGCGCGCGCGAGGCATTTTGTGCGGCGGCAAATTGCTGCAGAAGCGTGTCCAAGTCCCTATGCCGCATCCGACAAAGCGTCAAGTGTGTACTTAACCGATCATCGAGGTCGAATAGCTGCGTCACTGCCACACCGTCATGAAGCGCAGACACGGTTGGCCGCAGTTGCCCGAGACGCTCAGCACGCCACCGAGATTGAGCCCATCCCCCGAGCGGTGGATCGATGGTTTGTATGCGATCCGTTAACGACGTCTTTCCAAGCCGAAGTAAAGGTCAGAAGCTAGGTGTCCACGTGGACACCTGCACACTGACATAGATGAATGAGACGAATGACCTCAAGAGCCGCCTGGTGATCGGCATGAAGCGCGACGGCCGGCGTGAGTACGACGAAGGCGCATTGAAGGAACTTGTCGAGCAGTGCCTGAAGCCGGGGGTGTCGATCGCCCGCATGGCAATCGAGCATGACGTCAATCCGAACCAGCTGCGCAAGTGGGTTGCAAAGTACCAGCAGAGGCAGCAAGAGCGTAGCCCGATGGCCGTCGACGGCGTGTCGATCGACATGCCGTCGGTCCGGTCACGAGCGATCGACCGGCCGCAACCGGCCTTCGTCCCTGTCGTTGCGACACCTCCTCCGATATCGCCCCCGCCATCACCTCCGACGATGAACCTCGCGTTGCAGGTGAGGCTGGCCAACGGTGTCGAGCTTGAGCTCGGCGGAGCTATCGCAACGCTGGACGAACTGACGACGCTGGTCCAGATCCTGGGGAGGCTGCCGTGTTCCGGTTCGACGACACCCTGAAGGTTTATCTGCACCGCGATCCGGTCGATTTCCGGTACGGCATGAACAGCCTGTCGATCCTCGTCGAACAGTCCATGCGCCTGAATCCGATGGACTCGTCGCTTTACATCTTCGGCAACCGGCGTCGCGACCGCATCAAGATCCTGGGCTGGGACGGTAGCGGTTTCTGGCTGCTCATGAAACGACTCGAGACGAGCCACTTCATCTGGCCCGACAGGAAGACCGCCGTCGTGACGATGACGCCGGACCTGCTGCACGCGCTGCTCGATGGTGACGATATTACGGCGATTCGGCAACATCCGACGCATGAATATCTTCGTGTGAGCTGAACGGGTAGACCCGCATGCCGGTCTAATCCGGCATGCCGATCAACGTCACGATCTCTGCCGATGAACTGACTGCGCTGCTCGCGATGCGTGAGGAGCACGCCGCACTTCGGCAGGAGCGCGACGAGCTGCGCAGCGCGGTACGATTGGTCACGGCCGAACGTGACCTTGCCGAAGAACGGCTGCGTTCCTACCGGCGCGAGCTGTTCGGCGCGAAGAGCGAAGCACGAGACTCCGATCAACTTGGCCTGTTCAACGAGGCCGAAGCGCTGGGCGCGACCGCAACACCCGCGACGGAAGACACGTCTGATACGACGGTCGCTGCCCACACGCGCAAGAAGCGCGGCCATCGCAAGCCGCTCGATCCCAACCTGCCGCGTGACATCGTACGGCACGAATTGCCCGAAGCCGAACGCTTCTGCGAAAACGACGGGCACGCGCTCGTCGTGTTTGGTGTGGAGATCAGCGAGCAACTCACGGTGATCCCCGAGCAGCTTCGCGTGATCCAGCATCAGCGCGTCAAGTACGTGTGTCCGTGCTGCGATCTGGGCATCAAGGTCACGCCGGCGCCGCCGCGCATCATCCCGCGCGGACTGTTGAGCGAGTCGGCGCTCGCGTGGATCGCCGCCGGCAAGTACCAGTTCGGTATGCCGATCTATCGCCAGGCCGGCTTGCTGCGTCGCTTCGGCGGCGATATCTCGTCGAACACGATCGCCGCCAGCATGGTCCGCGTCGGTCTCGCTGCGCAGCCCGTCATCAACCTGATGCGCGACGCATTGCTCGACGCTGAAGTGATCTACTGCGACGAGACGACGCTCCAGGTGCTGAAGGAAGAAGGCCGCCGCCCTCAGACGAAGAGCTATCTCTGGGCGCAAATGAGCGGCTCGGGCGCGCCCGTTCGTTGCTTCACCTATACGCCAGGTCGCGGCACAAAACTGGGCGAAAAACTGTTCACCGGCATCCGCAAGGGCGCGGTCCTGATGACCGACGGCTATGAGCCCTACAATGACATCGCTCGGCGTCACGAGCTCGTGCATCTGGGATGCTGGGTTCATGTGAGACGGTACTTCATCAAGGCCGAAGATGGCGTGCCGAAGGCCGCGCGTACGCCCGACCTGCTCGCGACACGCTTCATCAGGCTGATCGGCAAGCTGTTCGCCGCAGAGTCTCGCAGCGAGACGTGGGGGACCGAACGACGACAGCGATTGCGACGACGATACAGTGCGCGCGTGCTCGACGCGATCCATGAACTGATGCTCGAGCAGTCCGCCGGCGTCGTCCCGAAGAGCCTGCTCGGCAAGGGGCTGACTTACCTGCGCGAGCAGTGGCCCAAACTCATTCGCTATGTCGAGAACGGCGACTGGCCGATCAGCAACAACCCTTGCGAAAATGCAATCCGTCCATTCTGCGTCGGACGCCGCGGGATGGCTGTTCTCCGACACTGTCGACGGTGCGAACGCAAGCGCAAACCTCTACTCGCTGGTCGAGACCTGCAAGGCCAACGGCATCGATCCTTATCGTTATCTCACCTGGCTGTTTCAGCGTCTGCCGTTGGCGGAGGGCGTCGAAGACTATGACGCGCTGCTGCCCTGGAACATGCCTGTCGAACTGCGCTGATTAGAAGCCAGGTTCCGCTTCTCCTACCAAGCTACGCCGCCACCAACGCTCTGAGAGACGTCGTTGATGGACCGCGTACGATGGTTTGCGCCGCTCTTTCGAGCGCATCATGTGCAGCTCTGAGTTGTTGTGTGTCCGGAAGCAACGCCGACGCCATCACCCACCGCTGCCGGCGCACGGCCATCGCCGCAACGATTAGCGCGCCGACTACGCCCATCAGTCCACCGACGAACGAACCGACCAGCGTCTGCCAGTGATCGAGCCAACTCACGAGGGCCGACGCTGTCGATAGCGTAACGCTCCATGCAGCGTCAAGGGACGCACAGACGCGGGCCGAGGTCTGCGTGACTTGATAGACGAGGTTGCTCATACCCTCAGTGGCCTTTCCTGTTTTCCTATGCGGCGTCGGCCGAATCTTGTTCTCGATATTCAGCCTGTTTTCGGTATGAATCATCAAGATCGACGCTTGGCGAATTTGTTAGCTTGATGTATCGACCCTGAGTGTTCAACTGCTGGGCATTCGGATCGAACCGATATATGTGGCGAAGAATGCCCTCAAGCTCGCGAATCTCGTCCTCTCTCACGTTCGGCCAGACGACAAAAATCGAGCAAATGTCCCAGAGATCGCGCTTGTGCTTACGGTGTGCCCGCAGACGCCCCTTGATGCCGCTCGCAGACATACCGACGTATACGACATGACGATACGGAGTCTTGGGCTTCAGCGATTCGATGGTACGGTACAGAACGTAGATGCCGCGCAAGCCCTTCGGAATCGAATCGATGTCATCGATCGAAATTAGCTCCTTCTTTCTCTCGATAAGTCGTAGAGGCTCGAAATGGCTCGGATGTTTTGTCGACTTGGTCAAGATCGTTTTCCTTGGTCTACAGCGATTCGACAGCCGTGCGAATCGCGCTCAGCTCTCGCGTGGCGAGAGTGGCAATGCCGCGCACACCTTCGAGGCCCGCACCCTCAATCCGATACAGCGCGGTCGTGCGCTGCCCGACCGTCGCCTTGATCGTTGTGCCCGGCTTGACGAATCGCCGCCGACCTCCAAGGGTCGCGAGCACACCGCCGGAGTGCCCGAACACCGGTGCTTTCGCCGTCGGGATTCGGACTTGCTCCTGCCGCGTCTCACCGTCCGGCACGAATCCCGCTGCGACCAGCAGATCAATTACGGCGGTCATCGACTGTTGGTTCTTGATCATGTCCGTTTTTCCTTTGTGCGGGTACGGCCGCCGTTTTCCGATCCACGCTCACGCAAGATTCATTTTGAGCTTGAAAGATATTTTCCCAACTTCCGGCCCAAATTTCGGCTTGGCATAGTTTCCGAGCACGCCACCGAAGTAATTAGCGTTTCCCGTATCAATGTTCATACCGCCGTGTTGAAGCAGATACGAAAGCTCGGCCTCCGAGATAAACGATTCATCGACCACGTAGGGCACCCCTGCCTCATCGAAACCATTTAGCTTCAGCTTGGTAAGGATAGCCTTGCATGCGTCATCCAGCGGTGCTGTTTCGATATTCAAAATCATGTTGCTTCTCCGTTTTCCTAGTCGGTCTCGGATCAGAGGGTATCCGCCGCATCCCGAGCGTCGTCCAGCATCTCCGAAGCGATAGCGACGACCTGAGCCTCAGGCGCTGCAGTGCTCGGCGATGGGAATTTATTTTCAATGGACCTTGTTCCGGTCACATCGCCGCTGGCAGCCGTCTCCTCTCGATGCCATTCGGTGACAGCTCTGATTGCATCAGGACGGCTCATATCACCGGCCGCGACAAGGCGTGCCGCACCGTTTGCAATTTCCTCCGCGAGGCGTTCACGGTGTGATTCCTCTTCATCTCGAACACCCTGATTAGATCCATAACCCACTTTTTCTTCTCCTTGACGCCGGCCAAGCCGGCTTGTCCTTGGGTCGGCCAGGCCGACGATTTCCTTCCAGCTAAATCCACGGGTTATGCAGCTTGATCGGCACGCCCCTTGAATCGACCATGTGAATAAAGTCGGCGGTGTTCCGCGTAACCACTGTCAACCCTCTAGCCAAACCCGATGCGCCAATCATCGAGTCGCGATAAGACTTCGGATTTGGCACATGCAAGTAGGCGCAGCACAAGGCGACTTGTTCATCGAACGGAACGATCCGGCCTGCGAAATGCGGTCTCACGATCCCGTCGAGCCATTCCCGCATGACCCGGCCTTGCGCCGCGTCCTTGCGTTCTTGAGCAAGGACGCCTTGCTCCAACTCCAGGATAGTGACCGCCGATATGTACTGCTGCACTACAGAAACCGATTTTGCCCACGTCAGCACACTAGGATCGGCCTTGTCGGGTCTTCGCAACGCCGAGACTACACACGTATCGAGTAAATACATCAGGACAGATCCGCTGGTTTGAAATCCACGTCAACGCGCGGCGCTTCGAAATCAAAATCGGCCTCGGGGCCGACCTGTGCCAAGGCATCGGCCAGTGAAAGCTGCTTGCCTTGCATCTTGTAAAAGTCGTTGATATTCAGAAGCGCATAGGCAGGCACGCCCCGATCCGTAATGAGTACCGGACCCTCATTGGCCGCGCGCTTGGCGTCACTCACGAACTGATTAAACTCTCGGCTGGTAAAGGTTCTGGTCGTCATGGCTCGCTCCGTCTTGCCTCAATGTAGTTATGTTACTACATTCGTGCCGAAATACAAACTCGTCTAAATCACCCCGGCGACAATCGCTCCTATTCGAACCGGATCGGCGTCGATCAATCGCTTCGTTGCCGTCAGCGTTTCATGTCCAAGTAGCTCGTTGATGTGCCGAAGATCGAAGCCGAGTCGATACAAGCGCACGGCAAATGTGCGGCGACCTGACATTGCACTTGCTCCCTCGATGCCAGCTTGAGCGTGCAGCTTGCGGAACAGTTGGCTCAGGGAGTCGCACGAATAGCTGACGGCCCCGGTAGGGGTCTTTCTCGTCATCAATCGGTACGGCTTGCCGTCGCCCGTGAGAAACAGCGGGGACTCTGGATCAAGCCCGCGATATGCAGCCTTGCGCGTCGTGAGGCCGTGCCCGTTCTCGATGCGGTACGTGAGGTATTTGTCGATTGCGTTGACCACCTTGATATTCGACCACCACAGCGGACGCTCCTTGCCGTTGTAGGCGATTTCTTCGGCGATCCTAGACTTCTCAAGCAAAGAGCCATCGCCTTTGAGGTGTGCCGAAACCGGCAGGCGTGCAACTTCAGTGAGCATCATGCCTGTGCCGTATATGACCATCAGCAACGCGACGTTGCGCTCGCGGCTCTCGCCCGAAATTGCCGAGACTTTCAGCAAGTGCTTTAGGCGAGCGTCCTCGATGTAGGGGGTTCTAGCCATTCTTTTTGGGACCAAAAAACATCTTATTCAGAGGTTGAGGTCGTCAAAATAGCCTTCGATCAGGCTGGATTCAAGGCGAGACGGGGAAAGCTCGGAAAAACCTGCCATCGCGCAGCCCCGGCCGGATGATTCCTCGGCAAGCCGGCTGTCCCGAGCGTTCACCACCGCCAGCGCTCGCCGTCGACCACCGCCCAGGTCTCGCTGTCCGAGGTGTAGCGATGCTGCTCGGCGATCAGCGCGATCGCCACCATCAGGTCGTCCACCTGGCGATCGAACTCGTCTTCGGACTCGAACGGCACCTGCAGGACCGCGACGTCGCCCGGCCGTGCCGAGGGCGAGAAGCCGGCCAACACTTCGCGCGCAATGCGATCGAGCACGCGCGCCCGGCCGCGGCCGCCGTCTCGTTTCGGCGCCACGCGCAACGTCACGTGTACCGCGACGCACCGCGGGCGGCTGGCCGGGCCCGCGCCGTGATCGCCGTCCGCGGCATCCGCTTCATCCGTCGCAGCGGCCGCGGCTGGACCGGGCGCACCGGCACCCTCGAGCGCGGCATTGAAGAACGATTCGACCGTCTGATACTGGCGAACCCCGTCGCCCTTGGTGCAGTGCGTGGTGGTGGCCAGGCTCGCATGGCCGAGCAGCGCCTGCATGTCGCGGATGTCGGCGCCCGCGTCCAGGCCGTGGTTGGCGAAGGTGTGGCGCAGCCAGTGCGTGCTGGCGCGGCGCAGATCCTCGGCGGCGCCCGGATAGTTGACCTCGAGCTGCTCGGCCGCGCGCGCGAAGATCTGCTTGAACAGCGTGCCGATCGTGTTCGGATGCAGCGCCGCGCCCGTGACCACGTGCGCGACGAGCGGCGTGTCGGCCGGCGCCGTCTCGAGCGCGAGCGGCTCGGCGCGCGCGCGCAACTCCGCGCGCAGCAGATCCAGCAGCTTGGCCGGCATGGGGACCTCGCGCCGGCGCCGGCCCTTGCCGTCCACGCGCAGCACGTAGGCGTCCGCGAGCGCGCCATCGAGCGCCTTGCGCGTCAGGTCGCCCGTGGTGGCCGCGGCCAGCTCGGCGCGCCGCATGCCGGTCGCGTAGGCGAGCAGTAGCACGAAGGCGTCGCGCTGCATCCGAACACGATCGGCGCGCGCGGCGTCCGAGCGGTCCGGCGCGGCGCCCAGCGCCCGATCCGGTTGCCAGACGGTCTGGAGCACGTAGCGCCATTGGGCGTGCGTGAGCGTGCGGCCCGCCGTGTCGATCGGCACGGGCGCCGCGGCGGCCAGCCCGTCGAACGGATTCACACGCAGGTATTGCTGGCGCACGAGCCAGGCGCCCATGGCGGTCAGGATCCGGCGCGCGGTGTCGCGGCTGCGCGCGGACAGCGGCCCCGCGAACGGGCGCCAGGCCGGGTCGAAGCGCTCCACCCTGCCCCGCCCGATCCAGCGCTCGGCCGGCTGCGGGTCGGCCAGGAACCGCTCCAGGTAGTCCGCCGCGTCCATCGTGTTGAGCGACGACAGCGGCTTGCCCTTGGCGACGATGGCCCACAGCAGCAGCCGCTCGGCCACGCGCCGGTACGCGCGGCGCGTGGCCTCGCTGCGCGCGCCGCGGACCTCGATCCAGGCGCGCACCGCCTGGAGGTCCGTGTTCAGTTCGGCCTGGTGCGCCGGCACGGGCGCCCGGTTCAGGCCGGCGGAGCCGTCGAGCTCGGCCGGCACGCGCAGCGCCTCGAGCGGCGCCACGTCGGCCGGCGCGCGCGCGACGGGCTGCAGGGCCGGGTGCCCGGCCGGCAACTGCCGGCGCGGCGTCATGGCCAGCGGTGACAGGTAGCCAAGCGACTCGGCGTGCTGGTCGACGAACGCGACGATCCGCTCGGCGCCGACGGCGCCCAGCCGCGGCACCGCCGTGTACCACCGCTGGCGCGGGCGGCGGATCAGCCCCAGCAGCTGGTCGAAGGTCATCACGCCGACGGCGGCCAGGCGCTCGACCAAGGCCGGCGCGAACCAGCCCTCGAGCAGGTGGTCCGGGCGGGGCACCTCGACCAGCGCCGCCTCCATGCGGGTGAGCGCGGCGTCCTGGCGCTCGCGCAGGCGCCGGTTGCGCGCGACCTTCCGATCGATCGCCGGCGAGCGCGCCGGCGGGAACTGTTCAAGGTAGAGGGCGAGCAGGTCGCGCTCGCTGTAGACGTGATCCGGGTCGACCTGGTCGCGAAATGCATCGAGCGTCGGCGGCACCGGCGCAGCGCCCGGCTCTCCCTGCCCCGCGCCCGCGTGGGCCTCGGCCGGCGAGCTGCCGGGCCTGAGGCGCAGCAGGTGCGCGGCATCGATGTCGCCGGCGCGCCGCGCGGCGATCGTCAGGGTGTCGCGCAGCGTGGCGAGCGTGCGGCGTGTGATGCGCACGTGGGTGCCGGGCGCGCCGTAGTGCGCGTGCAGCCTCTGCTCCTCGAATCCTTCCAGGTAGGCGCGATACAGCGCGAAGTGGGCGTGAGTCAGGTGCAGCAACGGCATGTCAGATTTATCGCGGAGCCGGCGCATCATGACGGCTCGCCCGCCGGCGCGGCGGTTCGCAGGACTGCCGTCAAGCGGGACAGCAGCGCATCACCACGTCCCACTTTGTTATCCGGCCCGACGAATTCGAACCGGTCGTTTTGCGCATAGATTTGCCGGTCGGCGAGCGCGATGGTGCGCGTGTTGATCGCCGCCACGAGATCTGGTGGTACCTCGAGGACACCATCTCGTCCATCGAAGCTGCCACGAATCGCCAGGGTTTTCGACAGCGGGCACACTACCGACGTGCCGGTAGCCCCGAAGCCCGGAGGATAGAACCCACCCTCCAGGTTCGCGTCATCCCAGCACAGAGTCGTGGGATTGTCCGACGTCACGAATCCGCCCGACTCGGCCGACGCGCGTAAGACCGCCCAGCGTCGTTCGTGCAGCAGGTTGTACACGACCGGGAGAAGTTCGAGCTCCGTCGCGACGTGCCGCGTAGTCGTCACGTCGATCCGATACTCGCCGCTGTCCACGAACGCCTTCATGTCCTCGTAGCTGACCTTCGGCGGCGCCATAAAGCCGTCGGCAACGGCCCTCCGGACTTGCGACTCCCAACGCTCCCGGGTGGCGAGCGCCTGGTCCATGATCGTGCGGGTGCTGTGCTCGTAGAACTGACGGAGGTGCTCCCGACGCCGGGGGCTACGGACAGCGAACAGCGCCACCATCTCCAGGAGGATCGCTAGGTCCGCGTCATCCACCTGGCCACGGCGGGTGTCGGCACGGACCAGGACCGGCGCCAGCTTCGCTTCGAAGTCCGCGTACATGGCTTCGATTACGTTAGGGTCCTCACCGTCGATGCGGTTGAAGTCGCGTTCGGCCGCGATGTTCGAGGGTGTGGTCCAAAACGCCCGACGGCGCGGGGCATCGACCACGTAGAGCTGGGATTTCTTGCTTCGGTCGTGCGTGAAGTGCTTCAAGTAGCACTGCGGCACATAGTGGTGCTTGCGGGCGACGCCGCCAGCGTTGTCGCTCATCGTGCGCCTCCGTTCCGTTGGTGCCATCGCGCGCACCGAACGGCCGGCGAATCCAGGCGCAGGGTCAGCGTGCCGGGCCAAGCCGCCAGCGCCGCGCGCACATCCGCCTGGAGATCCGCCGAGGGTCCGCCGCGCGCCAGCTCGACCAGCTCGAAATCCCCCAAGCGCTGGAGGCCGATGCGCGTGAGGCGCCAGGTGTGGTCGTCGTAGACCTCCATTAGGAAGGTGGTTAGGGCCTGTTCACACTATTAGTTTGAGGTTATGCTTCGGAGATGGAAATCTCCGAAGCCCAATTCAACCAGATCGAACATTGCCTGCCGCGCCAACGAGGCAATGTAAGTCTGTCGAACCTGCAAGTGCTCAATGCAATCCTTTACGTAGCCGAGCATGGCTGCAAGTGGCGCGGCCTGCCTTCGCGCTTCGGCCGTTGGCACACGATCTACACGCGCATGAACCGCTGGTCCCGCAGCGGCGTGCTGGACCGGGTGTTCACGGAGTTGCAGCGCGCGCAGATTATCCGTGTCCGGATCGAAGCGGTATCGCTGGATAGCACAATCGTCAAAGTTCATCCTGACGGGACCGGCGCATTAAAAAAAACGGACCACAAGCCATCGGCAAATCTCGCGGAGGATGGACAACAAAGATTCATATGGTTGCCGCGGATGCTCGAACAGCCGTGACGTTTGCTCTGTCGCCCGGCCAGGCTGGCGATGCTCCGCAGGGGCGCGCACTTCTCGAAAGTCTGGGGCCGCCGAACCGGCCGCTGTACCTCCTGATGGACAAAGCGTACGAGGGCAACGAAACCCGGCAACTCGCGCTCGACCTTGGTTTCATTCCCGTCGTACCGCCGTTGCGCACACGCGTTGAGCCTTGGGAGTACGACCGCGAAATGTACAAGCGTCGCAACGAAGTGGAACGACTGTTCCGCCGCTTGAAGGGCTTTCGGCGCATCTTCTCGCGCTTTGACAAGCTCGACGTGATGTTCATTGCCTTTATCAACTTCGCCTTGATCATTGAAGGCTTGCGATAGTGTGAACACGCCCTAGCAACCATGCCGCCGATGGCACCGCACGCGATAAACGCCTTCTTATCTCGCCAGCCCTGACCGCTGTCGGTACCAGCGAATCTGCCGATCGTCCATTGCGCCACAAATTTAGTTGAAATCGCGCAGCAGGTTACAACTTTAGTTGACGGCGCAACGCCGATAGACACAACTTTAGCTGAAACTGGATTTGGCCTCTCAGCCTTGCGGGACAAGGGTTTGCGGGCCGTACAGCATTCCACCAGGGTAGTTACAACTTTGGTTACGCAAGCGGTGCTTCCGCAGCGCTGCCCGCCCGGTAGGCTTGGCCTTGGCCTTGGCGCTTGGTCAGCGCTGCTTGCTCCTGGCCGACGAGGTTCGCGTCGTGCCAGCGCGGCGCGCCCGAAGCGACCGCGCTGACCGCTAGAATTGAGCGTTTTCGTTTCTGCCCGATAGCATGCCTCTACCTCGTACTGACTTCTTCGATCGCGTGTTGCACGATCCGTACGATCGGCTGCGGGCGTCCGACTTGGCCACGCAGTATCTCTCCGGCGAGTTCCGTTTGGACGGCGAGCTAATCGGTGCCGCGACACTGATCGATTTCGATTCGATCGAGCTGACCAGCGCCGAGTACGCGCAACTGCTGATGGTCTTCACCAACGCGCGCGTCCATGAGCAGGCCCAGTATGAGGTGGGACCAGACTCGGCCCCGCCTGGCGTGTACTACACGTCGGTGCAGCCGGCGATCCTGCAACACCCCCACAAGAACCGCATTGGGTTCTACGAGGACGTGGACAACGAGATGTCGCTGTATCTTGGCGAAATCGACGATGCCACGGGCAACGTTGCGGAGTCGGCAATCGCGCAGGCACTGCACATCGACCACGTTTTTCTGCGACACCAGGCGCCGGACTGGCTTGGTACGTTAGCCTTTGCCCTTTGCGCGATGACTGCGCACTGTCTGGGCTACCGCCGGATTACTTTGATTGCGGGGGGCGGGGCCGGATTTGACCCTAACTTAATCGGCTATCGCTATTGGCCCAAGCTCGGTTTCGATGGGCCGCTCGAGGACGACGAGCGCGCGATCCCGGATTTCGGAGCCTGTCGAACCGTCCAGGATTTATTGGAAATCGACGAAACATGGTGGGCGGCACACGGCTCGCAGCGGCTGATGGAGTTCGATCTTGCCGCCGACAGTCGGTCGTGGAGAAAGCTGCTAGACTATTTGCTGGATAAGGAGTTGATATGAGCCACGTGACGAAACCGCTGAAGAAAACTGCGCCGACGACGGCCGCAGTGAAGGTCGTCGTGCGCGTGTCGGAGCGTAAGAAGAAGCCTGCGCCGCTGACTACGGCCGATAAGGTGGGGATGCGTGCTGCGGCCCGGCGCCCGAGCACGCGAGTGACGCCGGAATTGCCTGAATGGCGCAAAGCGATATAGCCTAGGATGGGCTAGTTGGCCCGTTCTTTGACTATTCGACCTGGTAGCGGGCAGTCATGCGAAAAAGGGGCCTTTCGGCCCCTTTTTGTTGCAGCATTAAAGCGGCTGCGCGCGCTTGAGGTAGAGAACCTCTTCGGCTTATTTGGTCCAATCGGGACCCTCAAGATTCCACGCCGGACAGGACGATTCGCCGCATTCCCACGCGGCCGCAAGTTCTTCGAGCCTGTTGGCCAGGTCGACTACGCTCTCCATGCACGTGCGGAGAAGCTCGCGCTGGAGGATTAGCTGGGCTGGAACTGACCATGACCGTGCACTCGCCGGCGCCGGTCCAGCGCCGACTCAGCTCCCGTGGAGCCGCGCATGTTCGGCAAGAAGGTATGCGATGTAGCTGCGGGTGAGATCGCAGTAGAGCCGCGCTTCTGCTGCGCCGAGCTCTGCCCCTTCCTTCAGGTCAGTGCCGTGACGGATGCCCCCGCCAGTGGGCGACGAGACAAACCCGTGGAGGGTTTTCATCCAGGTCATAACTTGGCCGAGGACGCCGCCATAATTAAGCCGTCTGAGGTCGTCAACGATCTGGTTGAAGTAGTTGCCGGTTACGTTTCCGCCCGCGTAAGTAGCACCCTTAAAGGCAGTCGACACCGTCTCGAGCAGCCAGAATATCTCCGACACTGCGGCTCGATACTGTCCGGCTGCCAGCAGATCTTCGGATCGCAATAGCGACGTTTGAATGAGTTCGTTCGCCTGCTCGTCGAGCGACGGTGTATGCCCCGGCACCGCAACACTAGCGTTGATCTGGCCCATCACGAGATCGGGCGGGGCTATCGCATAACCGCTGGACTGAAGGATTCGGTTGATATGGTCGAGCGGTGGCAAGACGATAGAGTCGTTGTGACGCTCAACATCAGTGCAGGCGTCGTAAAACGCCTCGACGAATAACGCCGCATTCTCCGAGGCGTGACCAGCATAATCCTTCATGTCGGCCTTGGCCCACGCCTCGCTCGAGCTGCGCGAGGTCTGCCGACCAGCTGCCTGTGCAAACCGGCGCTTGAATATCTCGTAGATATTCTGGGCTGTGCCGTCTTGCGTTGCGATGCGCATCACGAGCGCGAGTAGATCGGCGACGACGCCGCCCTCCATTTCACCCGGCGACTGGTAACGCCATTGACCATCGAATTTCAGCATTTCGCCTCCAACGACACGAGTGTCGATGTGACCACTAAAATGGATGTCAATGCGCTTACGCCTCGTCGAAGCCCGCTTGAGTCAAGACGACGCCACCAGTGGGACCATCGACAAGCCAGCCTGCTTCATCGGCATACTTGAAGCCAGCTTTCATGTCATCCATTTGCAAGCCTCTCTTCAACCAGACGTGCATGACGTTGGTTGAGCCGAGCGCGCGGTCGACGGTGATATGGAAATGATTGACGAAAATGTCAAGAATTCGGCGGGCTGCTTCTTCGGGTGTCATTGCCGTGGCCATTGAGTCTCCGGTAGCTATTTCGTGGCATTTCAATACCTCCATATTACTCGCACATGCCGATGGTCGGATTCTGTTGGGATAAGATTTCACACTTCAGCAGACAGATGCAGCGTCTCGCGTGGCGAGGCGTGGGCCGATATCGCCAACGAATGGTGGCGAGGTAGAGCCCTGGCACGCCCGGCGCGCGGGCGGCGAACAACGTGGGGTACGATTGGTGGCGTGGTAGGAAAGAAGTGCTACCGCGCAAAGGCGGACCTACGGGGGCCTGATGGGAAGCAAGGGATTTAAAAACAAGACGTGCGTCTATTGTGGCCGGGAAACTGTTTCCGAAACGGCAGACCATGTGGTTGCGCGCGAGTTCTTTCGAGTCGGGGAGCGCGCCAACCTTCCGAAAGTTCCGGCTTGCAATGTTTGCAATAACGCAAAGTCGCAACTTGAACATTATGTCTTGGCGGTGCTGCCGATGGGCGGTGTACACCCGGACGCGGTTGCGACCATCGTGGAGCAGGTGGCTGGTCGAATCGGCAGGAACGAGAAGCTTCGCCGCAACCTCGCGGTCGGTCAGCGAGACCGGCTCGTTCGTGGGCCGGATGGCGTCTGGCGGGAAGGTATGTCGATCCCTTTCGAAGGCGGGAAGCTGGCGACCCTGGCTTGTTACATCGCACTCGGATTGGCTTGGCACCACTGGAAGATCCAGATCGCGCCGAACGCCGTCGCGAACGCCTCCATTTTCACTTCGGAAGGGACGCAGGTTTTCGAGAGCGCATGGGCGGGCATTCCAGCGGAGCAGCGCGTCACTCAGATCTATGAGAGCGATGTCATCGCTTATCGAGGTGGGTACATCGCGACGAACAGAAATGTCACGTTGTGGCAGATGCGGTTCTTCGGCGGTGTTGAGCTCGGCGATTCGAAGCGGTCGGGTGAAACCGCGCGCACCATGTTCGTCGCGACCAACGATGCAGCTGAGTGGATCGCGAAGCACAAAGACCGCCCTCCAGGTTGCCTCGCTCCGATTAGCGTAGGTTGATCGAGATGATCTACCGGCCCCTTACGAGCATGGACGTGGACGACGCCACTGCGATCGAGATGATCGCCAACGCTAGGAACCGTCTTGCGTTCGCCCGGCGCAACGACACGAGCACGCCGGACGTCGCATATGCTCATTTGATCGAGGGATTGGACAGCATGCTCGATCTCTCGTCGGAGGACTTTTCAATCCTGGAATGGCACGCGCGGGCGTTTCAAGCCGACGAGCGGTTCGAGCAGGCATTGCGACTAGGGCGGGGTGCCGAATTTAACGCGCTCATAGCGGGTCTTCGTGATGTCGTCGCGAGAGCCCGGTTCGTCACCCCCAGGTAAAACGCGCGTGTTTGCTCACACCTTCGTGGTCATGCGGCTACCCCTTTGAAAGATCAGCGCCCCAGGCAGCTGGTGATCTCACGGGCGCTGTGAACGACAATGGCCCCGCAGATCGCGCCATCCTATTTCTTGTATATAATTGTCGCTGGCGTCTGGGCCAAACCTGTTCCCGGGTTAAATCACAGAGTGTTTTTTCCTTAGCCGAGCGGACTCCAATCCGAATCGATGTGTAATCGGGAACCGTCGATTTTAATGTCTGGAGATCTGCATGCACCATCCTCGTCTTAGTGCGACGGAACTTGCTGAATTGAAGCATGTCGTTGCCAAAGTACTTCCCCAAGTTGGCTCCTCTCATCTGACAGAGGCACTGGCGTACGGATTGGGCTTTCGTACCCACGCGTCGTTGAAAGCGGCGTTGGCCAGGCCGGAAGTTCTCCGACCACCGATGTATCTTGCCCTTGAACTGGTCCGAGAACGTCTTCGCAAACTCAACTATCTCGTTGATGCTCCCGAGCTCGACGCAGCTTGGCGATCGATAAAAGATCGATTTCTATACGCCGTGATGTTCGGCGGTCTATCGGGCATCACCCCAGTAAGCGAGGAAGAGGAACTTCGGGCCCTTGGCACGTCAATTGTCGAACATGTGGAAGCCGCTCGTCGCCGTCATGCATATAACGAAGCAATCGACGAGGCCATGGACTCGATGTATTGGCCGAGAGTTAAGCAGGGGGTTCCGGATGCGGAAGAAAAAGCACTATCCAACAAATGCTCTATCCGCGCGATGGAATTGATGTGTGAATGGCATATCATCAAGGGCTGCTTAGGTTCTTCCTGCCCCGGCACTTGCGGCCAGAGAGATGGACCACCGTCCGATTGATCGGGTCAGCGCAGCGTGAACGCGGATGAAAATACCGAACTGCGATCATTCGACTGCACGCGGTCGATGACATCCGCCGCGTGCCCGCGTTTCATGGCGGCCTCGAAATCGGCCAGAGTGATCAGCAACAGCGTCGGATCGAGCGGAAATGCTTCGAAGCCGCCTCGCTCGTAGTACGCGTCGATCGCGACTGAGATCGCGTGCGCGCTCAGGCCGCGAATGGCGATCGCCGCGACCGTGTGCAGCACGCGCCGGTCGTCGGCGAGCAGCCACAACGCGACTACGGGTATCGGATCAGGGATATTGCGCCGGAACCGGCCGCGTACCGCGTCGGGCACGCCGCCCCCGGATGCCGGCGCGTAGTACGTGGGCACCTGCCCGTCTTAGGGCACGACTTGCAGCAGAAAACGATGGCCTGGGTCAATGCTGCGCAGCAGAGGCAGTGTTGGACTGCCCAGGGAATACTAGACGCTGCTGGCCTATGATTGGACTGCCCGGTCCGCAGGTGCTGGACGCGTGGCGACCCGGTCGCGGCCGCGTTTTTTGGGGTGTCATGTCAATGCCGATAATTCGTATGGTCGGCATTGTCGAATGGTGGAGGCATCGGCATTCCTGGTGCTGACCAGCGATCAAGCCCGGCTTCGGCCGGGATTTTTCTTGGCCGGCGCAACTTGGCTGGCCATTTGGAACACCGGCAGTCTTAGGCGGGTGATAAATGTTCCGGTCGGAAGCGAGCAAGCGCGGCGGTAAGGTTAAAGCCGTGTGCGTCCGACCACGACTTGGCCAGAGCGCGATGCGTCGCGTGCCTGGCCAGACGCGCATGACGGAGATGCCGTAACCCAGATGAATGGGCCGCGATGCCTTTAGTTCCACGCAGGGCGAGGATTGTCGCCGCGCTCCCAAGCATCCGCCAGATCCTGCGGGCGCCAAAACCACTTCAACTGCGGTCTCCGAAGGTCCGCGATTTTCCCGTGAAACCCGTTGTCACCCGCGACCACGAACGCAGGCAGCATCAAGTAACGATAGAGGTCAAGATCGATTCCGTCGTTGATCTTCTTGTCACTAGTCGGATCGTAGGGCTCCTTCGACTTGCGCGTCCGAACCCACTGGCGCCAGATGTACCGGATCATCAGATCCTGGCGCTCGGCTATGCTCGGAGATTGCGATTTTCCGCGTGACGCCTCGGTGGCGAGCGCCTTATCCAACTGGGGGTGATCGTATTCATGCAACGGACGGGTGGCCTCGCCGTCCGGGGCATGAGCCATCCACTCGGCGTGGGCGTCATCAAGGTCCTTAAATAACTCAGTCCAGTCTTCGCGATCGTCTTGCAGTGCGCGTTTGATGTCCTTCCCACTGTCTTCGTTGAGCAGTGACGGATCGCAGAGGACCGCCCAAGCGCGCGTAGCGAAATCCGACACCTCGGCTTCCGACCAGTCCAAGTCCTCAGACTCCCCGATCATGGCCAGCAGATCCTTCTTTCCCGGCAACACCGGTGCATCCGGATTCAAGAACGGCGCAAGCGCTTTGTGAATCTTGTGCAAATCGGCTTCGGTCAGGCGGCCATCGAGACGCTGGTTCAAAAGCTCGGTGACGGCGTTGTCGGCGAGCGAGAACGAGTAGCCGGCGTCGGCCATCTTCTCGAACGTTGCCACCCAAGGGGGGGTAGAGGATTCATATGCAATGTCGCGCACCGGGCTGGTGTCGAGCACAACGATGCACTGATCGTCGGGGATGAGCTTGCGGGGAATAGACGGCATCAGGAGGTCCCTCAGTTTGGGTAGCATGGTTGCTCACGTCGCTTCCGCGATCAATCAACCGGGGCGTGCCAAAGGGAAGCCGCGTGCGCAGGCGCTGATATGGTGGTGCGGCCGGCCGACTTCAAGAGGCAGGGCGTGAACATTCGGTCGATAGACAAATCGCACATCTGATAACTAGGCTTATCGCCTGTGCGATTTCATCCGGTCAGATCGGCCGCTTTTCGCCGATACTCCCTCCTGATCCCCTCCGAGCCGCGCCCGGCGGGCCTGCGCGCCACACCCGCCCGGCGCGGTGCCGGGCGCCGCGTGACCGGGCGCAGCGCGCGGAATGTATCCCGTTGTACAAGTTTCGTAGCGTGCGTCACGATATCGATGCGCCCGCCTCCGCGCGCGGCCATACCAACACGACGAGGACCACCGCATGACCATCATCAACTTCGACGACGCGCAGCTGCTCTGCGTCGGGGGCCGCTGGCACGGCAAACTGCGCGACGCCGAACCGTCGTCGTTCATCGAGACCTGGCGTCCGGACTTCAGCACCGACGCGGCGTCGCGATTCCAAAGCTATCGGGTCGACACGCTCACCCGTCAGACCGAAGCCGGGCCCGAAACCCGTCAGTTCTTCCTGCTGGAGAGCAATGTGGAAGACCAGGACCTATGGAAGGGGGCGCTGCTGGCCCGCACGGAAGCCCAGGCCGAATTTTTCTGGGGCGACCCGGCGCCGGCGCACCCCAAGTGGGTGCGGGTGGACGACGGAGCCGGCGAGCCCGAGCGGTATCACGCCGTGTTTCTCGGGGAGCCGGCGTTGATGCAGCGTGACGACGATGGCGCGTGGCGTATCACGTACCGCGGCTGCCGGTCCGTCCCGTTTGCCTCGCGCGCCCTCGCCGAGGCGCGCGCGGCGGACGTTGTGGTCGACGTGGCGGACCACCTTTCCCGTCAGCCCCAGGCCTGAGCGTGGCGGGCAGCGAATAGCAGAGCGAGGCGGGCGCGGCCGTGTCCGCGCCCACGCCCACACCGGCCCCCGGGCCAACAGGAGCTGCACGATGAAGCACCAGATCTTCGGCCGCAAGGTCGGCACCGACGAGCCCATGATCGTCCTGATGACCGGCTTGGGGACCTCGACAGGCGGCCGACAGGGCGTCGACCCGGGCAAGCTCGAGACGTTCTCGCTGGCCAGCACCCGGCGCGCCGTCGCGGCGCTGCGCGAGCGCGGCATCGAGGGCTACGTGCTGTTCGAGAACGACCCGACGCGCTACGCCTTCACCCCGGAAGCCGATTTCGTCTACCCGGCCGCGCGCCACTGACGCCCCCATGAACCCATCGAATCCGATCGCGGCGGCCGCGGCGAACCCAGTGCGTTCCGTCATCCAAACCTGGCGCGTGTCGATCTGGGGCATCGGCCTGACGTCGTTCCTCGCCGAGGTCTACGACGACCACACCTGGCGCCTCACGCGCATCGGCCTGCAGCGCCTGGGCGATTTCGAGCTGGTCGAGCTGGCGCGGGGCGGCCCGTCGGCGGATCTCGGGGCGGATCTGCGCGCGGCGCTGGCCGCGTGGCCCGGCTCGCTCACCCTGCGCCTGGATTCGCCGGCCGATCGGCGCCAACGCTGGCTGCAACGCAATGGGCACGCCGGATGAGCGCCCTGGGCACGCCCCGCGCGCCCGACCTGAACCCACGCTCGACCGCGCGGCTGAGCCCCCTTGACCCATCGATGCACAACCGGACACCCTCATGAGCGATATCCCGAAGACCCTGGCCGCGCTGGCGGCTGACGCCCAACACGGGCACGTCGACTTTGCTGGCCACCGCTGGTTCACGATGCGGTTCGGCACGAGCACCGAGCTACATGGCGCCGGGGACGGCGCCATGGCCCTGGTGACGATCACCGAAAGCCTCGGCGCGAGCGCCGACGAGGCGCCGACCTACAGCGCGCGCGTCGAGTATCAGCGCGGGCAGGACCCGGTCGTGCGCCAGAGCGGGTTCGCCAGCGCCGAGGATGCCTTGGCCTGGGCCAGTGGCTTCGCGTGGACCACGCGACAGGTGGGGAGCGTCACGTGGGTCGCCGGCACGGCCGACGCCGACAAGTGGCATGCGCCGATCGGCGCGTCGCAGGCGGTGATCGCGATTTACCGTGGCAGGGAGGGGGACGCGCCGTACTACACCGTGACCCGCACCCTCGCGCTCGGGACGCAGTGGGTCGAGCTGAAGGTGGGCGATCGCACCCTCGGCGACGAGGCGCGGAGCATCGTGAGCTTCGAGCAGGCCTCGGCGATCGCCGTCTCGATGACCGACTACGTGCTCGAGCTGATGCGTACGGCGCCGGCCGCGGGCGACGACGCGCGCGCGTCGTGAGGCCCCTTGAGACGTCGACGCGCGGCCCGGGCACGCTCAACGTATGCGGTCCATTGTCGGCGTCTGCCCAACGGCGCTCTGAGCGAGGAGCATAGGTGTCCACCTATTTGGGAGGTGGACACCTATGGCTGACAAAGACTCTGAGTTGAGAGTGGTTCGTCAAAACAGCGACGGCCGTCGCCGCTACGACGAGAAGGGAAAACGCGCATTGGTCGAGGCCGCGTTACGCCCGGGCGTGTCGGTGGCTCGCCTGGCGCAGGAGCACGGGATCAACGCCAACCTGCTACGCAAGTGGATTTCGAAGTATCTGATGGAGCGCGAGAAAGGCCTCGTGCCGGCGTCGCAAGATAACGACGCTGACGGGCACGATTTGCCCCCCGCCGTCGAAGTGGTCGATGGTTTGGCTATCGGTCTCCCGGGTTCGCTCAAGCGCATTTCGGCCACGGCACCAGCATCTGCGTTCGTGCCGGTCGTTTCGGCGCCGTCGTTGACACCGCCCACATCAGCATCGATGACGCTCGCGTTGCACGTGCGTCTATCCAACGGTGTCGAGCTCGAACTGGGCAAGGCCATCGCGACTGTCGACGAACTGACGACCTTGGTTCAGATCCTGGGGAGGATGCCGTGTTCCGGTTCGACGAAGGCTTGAAGGTCTACCTGCACCGCGATACCGTCGACTTCCGCTACGGCATGAACAGCCTGTCGATTCTCGTCGAACAGTCGATGCGACTGAACCCGATGGATGCTTCGCTCTACGTGTTCGGCAATCGGCGTCGTGATCGAATCAAGATCCTCGGCTGGGATGGGAACGGCTTCTGGCTGCTAACGAAACGCCTTGAGGCCGATCGCTTCACCTGGCCAGACAAGAAAACCGAAGTCGTGACGATGACGACGGATCTGCTGCACGCGTTGCTCGACGGTGACGACATTACTACGATCCAGCGGCATCCGAGACGCGAATATCGTCGCGTCAGTTGAACGCGAGATCGGCATGTCTGTCGAATCGGCATGCCGATCCAGGTCACCATCACCGCCGCCGAACTTGCCGCGCTGCTCGCGATACGCGAAGCGTATGGTTCGCTTCAGCGCGAGCATGAAGAAGTTCGCGGCACGCTGCGTCTCGTGACGGCGGAACGCGATCTCGCGGAGGAGCGGCTGCGCGCCTATCGGCACGAATTATTCGGCGCCAAAAGTGAGGCGCGATCCTCGGAACAGCTCGGTCTGTTCAATGAAGCCGAAGCGCTGGGCACGAAGGCGACGCCGGCGCAGGAAGACACTGCGGAATTGGCGGTTGCTGCGCATACGCGCAAGAAGCGCGGCCACCGCAAACCACTCGATCCCAACCTGCCGCGCGACGTCGTGCGACACGAACTGCCCGAAGCTGAACGCTTCTGCGCAAACGATGGGCACGCGCTCGTCGAGTTCGGCGTAGAGATAAGCGAGCAGCTCGATGTGATCCCCGAGCAGCTTCGCGTGATCCAGCACCATCGCGTCAAATACGCGTGTCCGTGCTGCGATCTCGGCATCAAGGTCACGCCGGCGCCGCCGCGCATCATCCCTCGCGGACTGTTGAGCGAATCCGCACTCGCGTGGATTGCCACCGGCAAGTACCAGTTCGGTATGCCGCTGTATCGCCAGGCCGGCCTGCTGCGTCGTTTCGGCGGCGACATCTCGTCGAACACGATCGCCGCCAGCATGGTCCGAGTTGGCCTCGCGACGCAGCCCGTGATCAACCTGATGCGTGACGCGTTGCTCGATGCCGAGCTGATCTACTGCGACGAGACGACGCTCCAGGTGCTCAAGGAGGAAGGCCGCCGCCCCCAAACGAAGAGTTACCTCTGGGCGCAAATGACCGGTTCGGGTGTCCCCATCCGCTGCTTCACCTATACGCCTGGGCGCGGCACCAAGCTGGCCGACAAGCTGTTCACCGGAATCCACGAAGGCGCGGTCATGATGACCGACGGCTACGAGCCCTACAACGACATCGCTCAACGTCACCAGCTCGTTCACCTTGGATGCTGGGTACACGTGAGACGGTACTTCGTCAAAGCGGAGGACAGCGTACCGAAGGCTGCCCGAACGCCCGATCTGCTCGCGACGCGCTTCATCAAGCTGATCGGAAAGCTGTTCGCTGCCGAGACGCGCAGTGAGACGTGGCCGTCGCAGCGACGACAGCGATTGCGACGACGCTACAGTGCACGCGTACTCGATGCTATCCATGCGCTGATGCTCGAGCAATCGCCGGGTATCGTACCGAAAAGCCTGCTCGGCAAGGGACTGACCTACTTGCGCGCGCAATGGCCGAAGTTGATCCGCTACCTCGAGAATGGCGACTGGCCCATCTCGAACAATCCCTGCGAAAACGCGATTCGCCCGTTCTGCGTGGGGCGCCGCGGCTGGTTGTTCTCCGACACCGTCGATGGTGCAAACGCGAGCGCCAATCTCTATACCTTGGTCGAATCGGCGAAGGCCAATGGCATCGACCCGTACCGATACCTCACCTGGCTGTTCCAGCGTCTGCCCCTGGCGAAGACTGTTGACGATTACGACGCGCTGCTGCCCTGGAAGATGCCTGCTGAGCTCCGCTGAACCGCAGCGTTACCCACCTCACACACTCCGACACCTTCTCTGAGGGGCGTCGTTCGTGGACCGCATACAGATGATCTTGCGAATCGCCGGGGGAAACGCGAAGAATGGGATCACGCGATCCCAGGCGTTGCGCCATGAGGCACTGACGGTCGGGAAGCGCTGTCCCCATTCGCCATCGGCAAACGCATCCAATTCGGCCTGGGCCGCTTCCGCGCTCGCCGCCGTGTAGATCGGCCGGATGGCCGCGGCCAGCCCTCGACGGTCTTTCCAACTCGCGTAATCGAGGCTGTTGCGCATCAGATGCACGATGCAGGTCTGCAGCGTCGTGGCCGGAAATACGGCTGCCAGCGCCTCGGGCATCCCTTTCAGTCCATCGGTGACGGCGATCAGGATGTCGTTCACACCACGCGTTTTCAGATCATTGAAGACCTTCATCCAGAACTTCGCGCCTTCGGTGCCTTCGATCCAGAGCCCTAGAATGTCGCGCGTTCCATCGGGCAACACGCCCAGCGCCAGGTAAATGGCCTTGTTTTTCACGACGGCGTTTTCCCGGATCTTGACCCGCAAGGCATCGAAGAAGACGACCGGATACATCAGTTCAAGCGGCCGGGCTTGCCAGGCCGTGACCTCGGCCATGACTTCATCGGTGACGGAGCTGATGAAATCCGGCGACACCTCGGTGCCGTACTGTTCGAGCAGAAAAGCCTGGATTTCTCGCACGGTCATGCCGCGTGCGTACATCGCCACGATCTTGTCGTCGAAGCCGGTGAAGCGGCGTTCGTGCTTGGGAATGAGCAGCGGCTGGAAACTGCCGTCGCGATCGCGAGGCACCTCGATACGGATCGGGCCGTCTTCGGTCAGGACCGTCTTGGCGCTTTTGCCATTGCGTTGATTGCTCACCTCAGCTGGCTTGGCCGCGCCCGACGCGTAGCCTAGATGGTGATTCATTTCACCACCCAGCGCGCGCTCGATCAGCGCTTTCTTGAGTGCCAGCGTTGCGGCGTTGATGGCATCGGCCGTCATCGGGCCATTGCCGAACTGCTCCAGCAGCTCGGCGGGAATCGCCGGCAACTCGGCCGGCATGGCTTTCGGTTTGCGAGGCATATGTTCTCCTTGGGACAAAAATATGCCTCGAACACAAAATTACGGACAGGCCCATCTACCATTTTCCTGTCCCAACTAAATCGCAAACTAAAAATATCGCTTTCTACGCGAGCGACTCCACACGAACAACGTGAAGTTCACGTAAGTCCATCGTTTCCTTCAGGACGTCCTGCGTATACCCCTGCGATAGCGATTTTTGAAGGAAAGAAGTCCGATCAAAGACGAAGTCGCGCAGATAACTCAACGGAGCTGGAACCTTGTGAAACATATGACCGAGTTTCTGCGCAAATGCTACGTGCGTATTGACGTAGTTAACGCGGATATCTTCAAACGCATTGAACGCCAGGCGAACCGCTTCTGCGTTTCGCAGATCGCAGCCCCGCAGTGAGCGAGCAATGAAGTAGCCGTCCTCGACAGCCATACCGAGACCATAGCCGGCATACGGCGAAACCGGGTGAACGGCGTCACCCAGGCACGCAACACGCCCCTTCGACCACTTCTGCAACGCACTGCGGTTATAGATTTCCCACTGGAAAGTAGAGGTGCTGAAGTCGGTAATCTCGACGAGGTCGCGGATCGGAGTGTCGAAATCCTTAACGATGTTTCGCACGTATGCCTTCGGATCGGCCGGGTGCGAAGTTCCTTCAGGAAACTTCTCGACAATCCACCACTCGAAACCCTCCTCGCCATGGCGGATGAGCGGAAAGTGCGACGCCTGATAGCGGGAAGAGTGCGACAGAAGCGCCCGGTCTCGCGGAATGTTCATCCCATTCGGCGTGCCACAGTGCGCTAGCCAAACCTTGATCCCGAGGTGGAAGAGGTTAGGATCACCGAACGCCTGCCTCGCGACCTTCGAGCGAATTCCATCTGCTCCAATCAGGATATCGGCTTCGACAGGTTCCTGATCCTCAAAAAGTGCCTGTACGCCGGTGGCCGTTTCGCAGTATCCCGCAACGCCGTGATTGACGTGAACAACGCCTGCAGGAAGAAGGTCGGCCATTCGCCTGCAGACTTCCGAGCGAAGCACACCATGAGAAAAGCGCTCAATGCCCGAAGCCACTTCTGCGTCACGTGACGCCGGCAGCCGCGCGCGAACCTTTCCCTTGTGATTGGTAAACCACATGGTCGCACCCGCTGTAAATCTCGTGAGATCAACGCCGTATTCGCGCAAGATCATGAGAACGGGGATCGAAAGCAAAACCGCGCCACCAATCGGCTCGACGTTGTTCTTCCGCTCAAAAATCTTGACGTCGAAGCCCGCTTTCAGGAATGCGAGCGCAGCAGAGACGCCTCCAGGCCCGCCACCTGCGATTGCCACACGACGACCAGGTCTCCAGTTAACTTCGCTCATTGTAATAGCCTCCTTCAGTTTTCAGATAGTACATTCTTTTTTCGCGCCGTTTATCGGGAAACGAAAATTGATACGACAAATGAATGAATGGAATTGATGCAAGCTGCAAACTAAGATCCGAAATGACACCCCGCCCTTTAGGCGTGATTTTTTCAGCACGTACTGCTCGTCCGAATATTCCGGCTTCACCTAAATGCTGTCAACCGAATCTTCTCCCTCAGCCGTTAAAGGGAACCGTGAACTCCAGCCATATCCTGTCCCCTCGCGGACGATTTTGAGCGCCGAATTCGTGTTGCCACTTCAGGACGACGCCAGAATATTGATTGAAATTGAAACGGACCTGAGGGCCAATCGCGTAGACGCGGCCGCGAAATCCGTTGTCGAAAACCGCACCGTTAAGCGTATCGTCCGTTGTCTGTTTTAAAACGTAACCCTGAATGCCGAGTTGCCACTTCGGAGTCACTGCGTAGCCTGCAATCCAGTCCAGGAAAGCCAGGTTGCCAGAGTGATACCCAGTCTGACGATCGGGAGAGTTTATTTCATATCCGGCCGTAACGGATGTCTCCACTTTCTCGAATGGAAAGTAGGTAATATTCACATTCGGCATGAAAGAATACGAGTTGATGCCGGTATTCGCGAGACGCGTGGAGGAAAAGCTCCCGGTCGGAACCGAGAAATCAAGGGCGAGCGTTGCGAAGAAGTAATGTTGCAGATTCGCGTAGCCAATGATTAACGGGTGGACGACGATGTCACCCAGTCCCCATCGTGAATCGCTGGCGCCACCGATGCCGATATTCGTGTGAACGAGAGGAACGACAAGTCCGGACGTGAACGTAAATGGCCCGGGCAGGTTTCCCCATGTATGCAGGATACGGGGCGTCTCGACGAACACGTCGGTCTTGAATCCGGGGACGGCGCTGCCACCATTGGGGCCGGCGAAGCGGTCAGCGGTATAAAAGGTCGTGTAGTTATAGAACTGGCTCGTACCAGGAGTTGGCACAATTCCGTTAAGCACGGTATTCACGCCGAGCGGGTAGCTTTGCAGGCCGTTTTCTGTCGCACGTGCGTCCGCGCACATGCATGCAACAGCGATTAACATCGCTGCACGCAGCTTGTTTCGATTCATCGTTGTCTCCAATATTTTTTATTTGCCCGCATCTGGCGCCCTACGCTTTATCGCAAGACACGACTCGCTGGCCTATTCTTGGAAGCCAATTGACGAGTCGCGCTTCAATTCCAACTTCAACCCTCGATGATCGCTACCGCGCGGGTCCATCCTGCTGAAGCGCCGCGAATCTTGAACGGGAAGCAGGAAACCTTAAAGCCGACTGGAGGTAATGATTCGAGGTTGTGAAGCTTCTCAAGATGGCAGTACCCCTTTAGCCGGCTCGCTTTATGCCCTTCCCAGATAAGCGATGCATCGCCCGTGGCCGCGTACTTTTCCTTTGTGTGAACGAAAGGTGCATCCCAGCTCCATCCATCGGTGCCGGTCACCTTGACGCCGTGTTCCAGCAGGAACAAGGTAGCTTCGGCGCCCATTCCACAGCCCGCGCTCACGTAATCGTCGGCGCCGTACCGAGCGCCAGCGGCCGTGTTGACGAGCACAATTTCAAGTGGGCTGAGCGTGTGGCCGATACGTGCCAGCTCGGTCTTAACGTCGTCAACCTGCACGACGTATCCGTCCGTGAAGTGCCGGAAGTCCAACTTCACGCCCGGTTGGAAGCACCATTCGAGGGGAACCTCGTCGATGGTTAGAGCGCGTTCCCCCTCGTCCATCGTTGATGCGAAGTGATACGGCGCATCCAAATGGGTGCCGTTGTGCGTGATGAGTTCGATACGCTCGATGGCCCACGCTTCACCGTCCGGCAGGTCCTCTTTTCTCAGACCGGGGAAGAATCCGGTCAACTCCGGAACCGACATCTTGTGATCGATATACTGGATCTTCGGCCGGTAGATAGGCGGGTCCGAGATGACGTCATTCTCAAGATAGATCGACAGATCAATAATTTGCGGGCTCACTTTCTGACTCCCGAGGCACCGAGTTCCGAGAACGTCTCGCTGATCCAGTCGGCGATGTAATCGCGTGCGTTTTCGATATTGTCCGCACTGACATGCTCAACGCCGCCTTCTCGCGGCGTAAAGAACTTCAGCTCGCGCTTGGGACTGTTCACTGCGCCTTCATACTGCGCGTGGGCGTACTCTCGGGGGATCTGACGATCATTCGAGCCGTGGGTCACGAGGAACGGTACGGTGATCTTGTCGATCACATTTTCCAGCGTAACTTCTGGCGCGAAGGCCATGAATTCGTCCAGCGAATTCTTGCCCCAAACCCACTGAACGTGCTCCCAGTAGTGAGGAACAGGTTTGTCGCCTTCTCGTGCCAGACGTCGCTTCTGAAGTTCACCCCAGTTGAAATTTGCGCCCCACGCGACACACAGCTTGAATCGCTTCTCGAAGGCAGCAGCTCGCGGTGCGTAATAGCCGCCCAAAGACCAGGCGCATGCCCCGATCATTTCCGGATCGATTTCACTGCGCGACTGCAGATAGTCGACAACCGCACCGGCCCACTTCTCGCTCTCGACGATGGCATAGAGCCCCTCAAGTCGAAGCGCTTCTCCAACGCCCGGCTGGTCGATCATCAACGTTGAGATGCCACGGCGTGCGAGCGCCTGCGCAATGCCTGCGCCGTAGATCATCTCTTTGGTGCTGTCCAGACCATTGAAATGGGCGATGCAAGGCGCGGGCGTTCCGTCGCGCCGGTCTGCCTTGACAAGCAGGCCCGCGAGAATTTTTCCCTCGTAAAGAATCTCTACTCGCTCGCAGTTCTCGTCATTCAACGCGATGAACTTCTCGAAGGAGTCGAGCATCTTCGCGTACGCAGCGCGGCGGGGCGCAAAGTCACGATTCTGGGCGCGCTCCGCTGTCAGATAGTAGGTCGCGGCGCGACCGTACTTCTTGCCTGCACTCAGCAAACGCTTTGCGGCGACGTCCTCTTCGGCCAGCTCCACGAGCGTATCCGCCTGCGCACACCATGCATCAAAGAATGCCTCCGTGCCAGCGTCGTCACCACTCTTTGACGCCTCGATGAGGTTGCGGCAGATCACGTCAATTTCGCCTACGTTCCCACCCATCATGATGGCGAGGTTGGTAGCAAGGTTCCACACGTAATTCGTCGGGAAATATTCAAGCATTTCAGTTACTCGATTTCAATTAGGATAACGAAAGTCATGGATGTCTTAAAAAGATTAGTGCCGATCAGATCCTAAATTGACGTTTGGGCGACCCCTTTGAGACCGAGCATTTCGCGCGCTTCGTCCGGCGTAGCGATCTCCAGCGAGAGTTCCTGCAGGATTCGCCGAATCTTTCGAACCTGCTCTGCATTCGACACTGCAAGCTTACCCCGTTCGAGGAACAGGCTGTCTTCAAGGCCAACCCGGACGTTAGCGCCGAATACCGCGCCGGCAGTCAACAACGACATTTGATGGCGACCCGCGCCGAGGACCGAGAACCGGTAATTTCCCCGGCCAAACAGACGGTCAGCGGTAGTACGCATGAACGCGAGGTTTTCCGGGTCCGGACCCATGCCACCCAGAATGCCAAATATTGACTGAATGAAGAAAGGCGGCTTGATGAGCCCTTCGTTAACAAAATGAGCGAGGTTATAGAGATGGCCGACGTCGTAGCACTCAAACTCGAATCTGGTACCCGACTCACCCAGTTGCTCGATAATTCGCCGGATGTCGCGGAATGTGTTGCGAAAAATGATATCTTCCGTACCCTCAACGTAGGGCTTTTCCCATTCGTAGCGCCATTCCTTGATTTTTTTCGCGGCCGGGTGAATCGAGAAATTCATCGATCCCATATTAAGCGAGCACATCTCTGGCTTGCAGATCAGCGGATATGCCAATCGCTCTTCGAGCGTCATGCTCGTGCTGCCGCCCGTCGTGATATTGATGACCGCATTCGTTGACGCGGCAACCTGCGGAACAAACTGTGCGAAAACAGCGGGGTCGGCTGTGGGCTTGCCATTCTCGGGATCTCTTGCATGCAGGTGCAAGATGGCAGCGCCGGCTTCGGCCGCCTCGACGGCTTGCTGTGCGATCTCAGCAGGCGTGAGCGGAAGATGCTCCGACATTGAAGGGGTATGGATTGCACCGGTTACGGCGCAACTGATGATGACTTTGCTCATCTTGTGACCTCTGAAATTCAGATGGGTTCGCTGAGGATGCTGTAGGCGTTGGAGAACGCTTCGTTGTATGCAGCGCCGGGACTGGCTTCACCGCGCCATTCGGCTTGCTCCCATTCGCCCAGCTTGATTCCGGTCTCATAGACGAGCTGGGCACGCGGAGCACGTCTTCGCCAAAACGCCTGCAACGTGGCTTCGATGTCGCTCGCACCGTCGACCATTTCGGCAAGAACGATCGAATCTTCAATCGCCATGGCTGCGCCTTCTGCCAGGTGCGGCGTTCCGGAATGGGCCGCATCTCCGAGCAGGACAACACGGCCCTGATGCCACGGTCCTGGGAGCATCACAGCTTCCATCGGGCGATAGACAACGGCGTCGGAGTCGGTAACGAGTTCTCGCAGTTCGGCGATGAGTCCGCCGTACTCATCCATCCGATCACGTAGCAACAAACTCAGTTTGTCCGCCGGCATGCGTGGGTTTCCTGGTTCGGCGCTCAGGAGAAACATGTACATCCCCGACTCTGAAAGGGGGACTAGACCAACTTTGGTCTTTTTTCCAAAATACATGCATCCCCAGTCAAGATCCTTGGGCCGCGGAAAGTTGTAGCGCCATACTCCCTGGCCCGTGTAAGTCGGCTGACTGGATACCCCAAAGAGCATCGATCGCATTTTCGAATACGCCCCGTCTGCACCGATGACGAGGTCAAACACTTCCGATTGACCGTCGGTAAATTCGACATTAACGCTGTCTCCCGTTTCCGCGACGCGTTCAATCGTGACGCCGAGTCGAACGTCTGTTCCCTGCGCCAGAACTGCTTCAGTAAGAATCGTGTGCAGAGCCGGTCGAGTGATGCCATTTACTGCGGGATAGCCCGGACCTGCGATATTGTGTGCCGCTGCCTCCGCGAGCACGTCACCGTTTGCGTTGCAAAAACGCCAGCCGTTGAAGCCGCGACCAACTCTGAGACATTTGTCTCCCAATCCAAGGCTGCGGAGCGCGCGAAGCATGTTCGACGGTTGGATAATCCCGACACCGTACACGGACCACTGCGGGTTCTTCTCGACGATGACGGCTTCAATATTCCGTTGCTTCAGAGCAATCGCAGCGCTCAGTCCGGCGATACCCCCGCCGACGATCAGAACTTTTTTTATAGCTGACACAAGTATCTCCTCGTTGGAGCCAGTTCTTGGCCCATCTCACTGTCGTGCCGAGCGCTTACGCAGACAGGTCGTTGTCTGCGTTCAGGAACTTGAACTCCCAATCGGGCGCTTCGCGGAGCCATTCCGGCAGGTTGTGAACGAAATGCGCATAGCCAAATAACGGGACACTCCACTCGCGAGGCACCCACGCGTCGTCGATGAAGTCGCCGTCTGCGCCATACTCCGCTTCGCCTCCCGTAGGGCACGGAAGGTAAAAGAAAAGTGCAGAGTCAATACGATGCCGGCCGAGCCCGAGATGCGACTTAGGCCAACCTTTGCGTTCCATGTAATTCGCGCCAGTCATGATCTCGTCGATATCCTCGACGCCATAGTTCGCATGGTGGAAGCGCGGCTGCCCGTCCAGTCCCGGAAATGGCAGGGACGCGTCCAGGAGAAACAGGGTGTGGTGGCTGTTGCTGCCGCTAGCACGGCTGTAGATGCCGAACCCACGTTGATAATCGGTGAGACGGAAATTGAGTCGATCCCGGAAAAACGCGAACGACTTCTTGAAGTCTTTCACGGCAAAGACCACGTGTTGAATCGTCTTGGGATGAGCGCGACGACGCCATTTGCGATGGGTATTCAGGCGCTTCACGACGCCGGGCGCATTCACCTGGTCGGGGGCGTTGATAACAGGGCGCTTGTGGAAGACAGAAAGCGCCATCGGCAGCCCGCAATCGGACAGAAAATGTGCGTCGCCGTGCTCGTCGAGCTTTACCTCGCGGTCAATAGAGAGGTTAGCGATCAGCGCACGAAGGGACTCGCTGCTGTCGACACCCCAAACTACTTCGCGCACGCCAGTACCGATAAGCGAACCGCGAGGAAGATTCTTGTCTTCGACCGATCGGACGATCACGCTAGAGCCATCGACCAGCGTAAAAACGGAACGCTCCGCGTCGCTTTCGGTTAGTGGCAAGCCAAAATCTTCGAAGAATCGCGTGCAGACAGCGATGTCATCTACACCGTACACCAACGTTTTGATTCCCAGGATAGTCATATCAATTACCTTGATTTTTGGACGCAAGTCTTCCCGGCATGCGATTGCTTACGCGCGCCTAAGGGACGTAACTTTCGGGAGGGTGCGGGCGGACGCCAGCGGACTAGGTATAAAGGGGGCAAGTCATGAAGCGTCTCCGAATCTTTCTGTGCCAGCGGCTAGAGCTATGCTCTTTGCGACAATGATCGTCGGGACTTCCGCGAAGCTCAACTTGTTTGCTTCAATGTGATCCATTCACCGCATGAATGGACCGTCGCTTCAGGGTAAACGCACGGAGAGTTTTGGCAGACGAATACTGGGCACTGCGAGCTCGCCCCGTAAGGCTCGCTCAGGAGCCGGAACTCAGGAACTCAATACGAACCGGTTGTTCTGACGGCGACGTCGAAGTTGTCTGGTCCGGCATGACTAGCCATTGGCATGTCGGCGGTAGAAGTGACACTCAAGGAACACATGATTGAGTGCGGGGCTAGTGCATTGTCCCGTCAGCCGTAAGGCAAGGCATGCTCAGCCGGTAGTCCCGAGTGTGATTGAGTTTTGCGTCGGTAGTACACGCGTGCGAGCCGAGGGCATGCGCGACGTGTGCGGGCAGCGTAGCGATTGACGCGTGTCCCGAGTCACCTTGAAGTGGAGTCAACAACGCCCCGCGGGGCGGTCACTCACGCGGGGACGTCTGTTCCTGCTACTGGCCATTGCGGGTTGTTTCACGTCCGGGTCCAGGGGCATACATGGGCGACGAAACCCTGCCCGTTTCTTCCGGAAGCTCCGTGCCTTTACCCATCGGTTTCATAAACCGTCTTGCCTTCACCATACGCGTTGTTCTGCAGCACGCCGCTGACGATTCGATGGGCTCTTGAGAACGAACGATTCTAAGGTCGGGGCGTTCACAGGAATTATTTTGAACGCTATTTCAGTAGCTGCTTTGCGAGCGAAACTGTCTGGTCTTTGAACCACGAAATGGCTGGATCATGTTGTTGATATTTGTGCCATTGAATCGTCTCTTTCACCGTGGGGAGACTGATGGGGCATTGTAAAACGCGCAGTCCATATCCCGACGCGATCACATGAGCGAGACGCGTATGTAATGTCGCAATTCTGTTCGTTCCTACGAGAAGCCGCGGAAGGAGTGTAAAACTGGGGGCGACAACTTCGCGCCGGCGATGCATGCCGCGTTCAAGAAGAAAAGTCTCATCGATTGTTTGAACTCTATTTACTCCCCACTGCACTGCGACGTGACCGAGCGCGAGATACTGATCGGCAGTCAATTTCTTCTTCACATCACCATTCCCCTCCCAAACCAGGCAGGAGAATGTATCTTCAAAAAGCGGCTCAGATGGGTGACCTGCAGCGTTGAAGAATTCCGGTGCGATCAAGATTTCGACCTCTCCATTCTCCAGCTTTTCTCGCGAATTTTCAGTTATGACTGATAGCTCAAGCTGGATCTTTGGCGCTGATTGCCATATCTTTCGAACAACGTCTGAGAGGAGAACCTCGATCACGTAATCCGACGCTACGATCCTTATTTTTCTTGTTGAGGTCGATGCATCAAATGTAGGCCTCACCCGAGTGATAGCCAGGATTCTCAGCAGTACATCGCTAACGGGCTCGGTGAGGGTCTCCGCTAACGGCGTGAGCACCATTGTCTTGCCAACCTGAACAAGCAGATCATCTGCGAAAAATTCACGGAGTCGGGCCAGACCGTTACTCGCTGCGGGTTGACTTAAGAAAACACGTTGAGCAGCACGGACAACACTGCGCTCTACCAAAAGAGCATCCAGCAATACAAGCTGATTGAGGTCAAGTTTGTTAAATCTCATTAGAGAGTGTTAGCAACTATTGCTAAGGTTTGCGAAATGAACAAGCATAAGCATAGCGAAGACAATAAAGTGGAGTCCGGCCAGCGTTTCAGGCAAACGCTCGTAGTCTCTGGTCAAGCGCCGGAAGCGATTAAGCCAGCCAAAGCTGCGCTCAACCACCCAGCGTCGGGGCAACAGCACAAAACCCTTTTTCGCCTCTGGCAACTTGACCACCTGAAGCTCGATGCCTTCGTCGCGCGCGGCCTCCGCTGGCTCCGCACCGGTGTAGCCTTGGTCAGCAAACGCGATTCTCACTGTCTGTCCCGTGGCGTGCTGCACCTGCCGCGCGAGCTCGCTCACTTGCGCGCGCTCCTGTTCATTGGCTGGCGTGACGTGAACCGCGAGCAGCTGGCCCAGCGTGTCCACTGCCATATGCACCTTGCTGCCGCGCTTGCGTTTATAGCCGTCATAGCCCGCACGCGGGCCACTCCCGCAAGTCGACTGCAATGTGCGGCCGTCAAGAATGACCGCGCTCGGCTGCCCACTTCGTCCTTGTGCCACGCGTATTACCGAGCGCAGGTCGCTCACCATCGCTTCAAAGCAGCCTGCACGAATCCAGCGTTGCGTCTGCTGATAGACCAGCTCCCACGGCGGGAAGTTGGTCGGCAGCATACGCCACGAGGCACCGGCTCGCGCCATCCAGCGCAGTGCGTTGAACATCTCGCGCAATTCGTATCGGCGTTGGGGGGCGTCGTTGCTCATCAGCGTCAGGTACGGTGCTGCGAAACTCCATTCTTCATCAGACACGTCGCTAGGGTAAGGTTTGCGTTTTTCCATCCGCCCAGGTTACCAGGTCTGAACCGCCCCGGATTTTGAGGAGATACCGTCTTGCCCGTCAAGCGATTGCGACGTAGTTCGCCCGATAAGGCTGTCGTGTCTTCAGAACGCCGAAACACAGATGCACAAGCTTACGCATTGCAGCGCCGAGTATAGACATGGTGGATTTGCCACGCGCTGCCAAGCGTTCACACAATGCCTTGATGTGAGGGTTATTGGACTTGCCCCTGCATAACCGGACACGCGGTCACGCTTAGGTTGGAGAATTTGCTCGCTGGCGAAACTCGCGCGGCGAGCGGTATTTCAAGGCGCTGTGCGGATGCGACTCGTTGTAGTGGTCGAACGCAATGGCCAGGTTCTGCAGCGCCGTTCGGGCGTCGGGCTTGGGCATCCACGAAACGTAATCACGCTTCATCGTTTTGACGAAGCTCTCGGCCATCCCATTGCTCTGCGGACTTCTGACGGGTGTCGTGACCGGCTTCAGGCCGATTTCCCGCGAGAACGTTAGCGTCTCGTCGGCAATGTAGCAGGAACCGTTGTCGCTCAGCCACTCGATTTCGCTGTCAGCCTTCGACGCACCGGCAAAACGGTTTTCGACCGCCTGAAGCATCACGCCGCGCACCATGTCGCCGGTGTAGCCGCCCGTGGTCGCAGCCCAACTCATGGCTTCCCGGTCACAGCAGTCCAGTGCGAAGACGACGCGCAAAGGGGCACCGTCGTCGCAGCGGAATTCGAAACCGTCCGAGCACCAGCGCACGTTGCTTCTGTCCACCGCGACCTTGCCATCGTGCCGACGCGTCGAGGGGACGTGACGAGCTCGGCGTTCGAGCAGCAGCCCGTGGCGACGCATGACGCGGTACACCCGCTTTGCATTGACGCGAGGTTGGCCCAGCGCGTCCCGGCTTCGCCTCAGCAGCGCCCATGCGTGCCGGTAGCCGTACGTGGGCAGGTCGGCAACCAGCTCTCGCAGTTCGGTGACGAGCGGCATATCATCCAGAACTGGCGTCTTGCGCCGGTCGACCCACTCGGCAGGACGCTTCGACTTGACCGCGAGATTCGCGCGCGACACCCCCAGGACTTCACAGACCGTCTTCAACGGTCGTCCCCCGTCAGCAATGGTGAGCGCGCAATCAATTTTTTTGCTCGACCGTACTCCACGGCTTCACGGAGAATTTCCACTTCCATCGTTTTTTTGCCCAACAGCCGCTGAAGCTCGCGAATCTGCTTCATCGCTTCGGCAAGGTCCGATGCCGGCACCACCTGTTCGCCAGCACTGACGGCCGACAGGCTTCCATCCTGATAGAGCTTGCGCTACGCGAAGACTTGGTTGGCATTCACCTGATGGCGACGAGCAACAACGGAAACCGTCGCGCCGGGCTCGAACGTCTCGCGCACTATCGCGAGCTTCTCCTCGACAGAACGCCGGCGGCGTTGCTCCGGCTGGGTCAGAACTTCGACCGGTTCTACGTTGTGGTTGGGCTTAAACATAGGCAGAAGACTACCTCATAATTTAAGCGTTACCCCGTGTCCGGTTTTAGCGGGGGCCGGTCCAGTTATAGCGTTTAGCGACGACGGCCGCCATGTAGAGAGCGAAGCGGCCGCGCCGATCACGGAGAGCCAGGTACTGCGCGCACGCCGCAGCGAGGACGCCGGCGATGACCTGTGGACCACGTTCAATCGCGTGCTCGTGGGATACGCGCCCGCTGCGCGCGGGCGAACTGCCGGTCCAGCGGCCGGCTATGCCGGCCGAGGGCGCGCGGGTCAGATGCGCCCCGCGCGGTGTGGGTGCTTCGGCCGGGGAAAGCGTGTGGTTGCGCTCCATCCTTTTGCGCCGGGTTAAGCGCGTGGATCTGCCATCGGGAGCCGCCCCTTTTCGACGCATAGCGCACGCCGGCACGGGCACAAGGGTAAAGGCTGCGCTGCGCTTCGCCCACGTCCTCGCCCGTTCGGTGCTCGGCTTCGCCTGCGCTCCGCATGCGGCCTGCGGGCGCGCCCTTGCGCCCGTGCCGGCGCGCGCTGAACCCGCGTCGAGGCGGCTCCCAATGGCAGATCCACAACCCGACACAAAAGGACGAAACCGTGAGCGCAACCACCCCCGACCGAATCACCCACACACGCGCGGGCGTTCCCCCCCGCACCCCCCGAGGCTCACCGCCTGGCAGGCATCCGTCAACCGGCTAATCGGTTGCGCGCGACGGCCGCGCATTGGCTTGGCTGCGCGGCCGACGCGCCGATTCGCGTGCTGCATCGCTGGGCGCGTCCGGACGACAACGCCCGCGCCGTTCGCTTGGAGGCAGTCATCGACGGCGCCGCCAAGCGCATCACCCTCTTTCGTCAACCGTCCGGCGCACGTAGAGCAAATTAAATCTGTCACTCCAGAATCCACGCCGAGAAAGACGTCCAGCACCTGAGTTGACGATTTTATTGACTGCTCGCCAAAATAATGTCGTCAATTCGCATATGTCCGGATTAACTTTGTCAATTCGCGTCGTAGACTTCGAAGCCCGATCGTAAGGCTTTGATCTTATGGACGATTCCCGGCACGCGATGCGGCCGGTGACGACGCCGCGCCCGCGCGGCTCGCCTCGGCTGGACGCCTTCAGCCTCAAACTCGATCGTCGACTGACGCTGTTCCAACGCGGCGCGCCCGAACTATGGTTGCTCATCGAGACGGATCCCGCCGTCCGGACATTTTGTGAGCGTCCCGGCTACGTGCAGGTTGGCGAAGCGCGCCGGCTCGTCGATTTCTGGGTTGAGTACGACAGCCGCCAAGAGTTCGTTCTCCTGTCTGACTCCTTCCCAGACACTCCGTACGCATCGCCGCAAGGTAGAGAACCAGGCGCAGTCCCCATCCGTTCGGTGAGGTCAACCGACCTGGCGGCTGCGCACGTCTGGATCGACAACTGGCGGCACATGTTGCCCTGTCTGGTCGCGACACGCGGCCTCGTCCCATCTTCACTCCAGCGCGCCGTCGAGACTTTCGTGACGATAGCGCACACGCTGCTCGAGATCGAGCGGGAGTTTGCGCTCGGCGATCCGGCACTGGTCCGCGCGGCCGTGTTTGGACTTCTGCACGCAGGACGCATCAGCGCGATCGACCTGCGTACCGAACCGCTGTCGCTGTTGACTCGCTTCACGGCGACTGGAGCGTCATGATGCCGCGACGCAAACCGGAATTCCAGGCGCTGGACCCAACGACGTGGCCGACCATCGCGTGGACCGAGTTCGACGCCGCCGCGCGCGACGCCATCCAGGCGCGTGCGAAGTCGATCGAGCTGTACGCGTGCGGCGCGACGATCAAGGAAATCGAACAGACTACGGGTATCGACCGTCGCCAACTCTACCGCCTGCTCGAACGTGCGCTGGCCGCCCATCCAGACGGACGCATCTACGGTTTTCGTGCGCTTCTCGCATACACGCGCGTGGTCGATTACGTCCGCATCAGTCCTGTCAGCGTGAGCGGCGAGCGCGGCAGCCGCGGCGCCGTTGGCGCGCTTTCGCAACTGCTCGAGCGTTTCCCAACACTCGCGGCGTGGTTGCAGTTGCAGATCAAGCAACATCGCGTAGCGCTGCTGGAGATTCGGACCGGAGGTGAGCTGCGCACGCGATTGCGCGGCCTGCGGGGGCTACACGCGGGCTTTCTGCAGCAATGTCGCCAGTGCGGTCTGGTGGCTGCGGACTATCCGTTCAATACGGCCAGCCACGCGATCCGATCGCTCTCGGCCCGCGTGAAGGCGGAATTGCTGCGTAGCTTCGGTACTGCCGCGCGGGCCGCCGGCGCGACTCACCTGAAAGGCCTACCGCGGGACGATAACTTCGCGGTTCCGGCCGCGACGCGTCCGTTTCAACTCGTTGAGTTCGACGGCCACCGGCTCGATATCCGGCTCAAGGTCGTGATGCACGACCCGCTCGGCTTCACGCATGAATTCGAGATCGAGCGCGTCTGGTTACTCGTCATCCTCGATGTGTGTACGCGCGCGGCGCTCGGGTATCGACTCGTGCTGGCGCGAGAGTATAGCCGCTACGACGTCATCAAGACCGTCGAGGCGGCGCTCGAGCCGCATCGGCCCCGGGACTTCACGATCCCCGATCTCGGCTACGGTCCCATGGATGGCTACCCATCCGAGCGTTTGCCGGAACTGGCCTACGTGACATGGGAGACCATCAAACTCGATAACGCGAAGGCGAATCTTGCCATCGAGACGCTGGCGGCTCTGTGCGAATTTGTGGGCTGCGAGGTCGCGGCGGGCCCGAAGCACAGCCCGGACGAGCGCCCTTACATCGAGCGCTTTTTTGGCACGATCGCAAGTCGACTGTCGTCGCGCTTGCCGGGCTACACCGGCAGCCATCCGCGTGACCTGCGGCGCGCGTTGTCGGACCCGAAGAGCAACCTGCGCCTGTTCGTGTCCTTTGACGAACTGGAGGAGTTGGTCGAACACGCGATCGCCAGTTACAACGGCACCCCGCATACGGGATTGAATAACGTCACGCCACTCGAGGCGATGGGATACTTCATTCGCGGCAAGCACACGCTCGTGAACTGGTTGCCGGAGGTCCGGCGTCGCACGCTTTGCCTGATGCAGTCGGCGAAACGCTGCCGCGTGCGCGCTTATCTCAATCAAGGGGCCCGTCCGCATATCAATCTTCACGGCGTCCGATACACGAATCCGGTTCTGGCCTGCAGCACCGGGTTGATCGGCAAGCAGTTGCTCGTCTACCTGAACGCCGACGATCTGCGAAGCGTGCGTGCGTTCCTGCTGGACGGCGCCGAATTGGGCGTGCTCGATGCCCAGGGGGCGTGGGGCGTCGTGCCGCACAACCTGACGTTGCGGCAGGAAATCCGCAAACTCCAGAGCCGGAAGCGTTTCCGTGCACCGCTCGATTCCAACGCGATCGAGACGTACGTGCGCGGCAAATTCGAACGGGCGGGGAAAAACCGCCGGGCGGCGTCCGATTTGACGCAGGCGGTTCGCATCCTGGCCGCCGCACCGATCGTCCGTACGCCACCAGGGCCTGTGCCAGGATCAGGCTCGCCCACTGCGCCGGCGTCCGCATCACCTGTCGCGCCGCGGACGGCGCCGCAACAAACGCCCCGCGCGCGTACAGTCCCGCGCAAGCTCGCGATCGGTACCGGCCAGGTAGGCTGATCGACTACTTCCATGAGGAGGACATCATGTCCATCGAGATTCCACGTCCCATCGATCCTTCGCTCCATCCACTGGCGACCGGCAATTATCGGATCGCGACACCGGCGATCGAAGCGCTCTACGAGCTCGTCATGAAATGCCTACGCTACCGGATCATGGGCGCGCTCATCTACGGCCTTCCCCGCCTCGGCAAGACCCGCGCCATCGAATATATACGGCTCCTGCTGGCCCGGAATATGCCGAAGTTGACGATTTACCACGCGCAGTGTGAGCACAAGCCCTCTCACGCCGAAGGACCGTTCTTTGTGAACCTGCTGGAAGCCGTCGGCGACCACGCACCCAATGCCGGCACCAACTCGACCAAGCGCATGCGCCTGACGCTACGCATCCGCGAGGCGGCGGCTCGAGCCGGTAGCGGCACGGTGCTGCTATTCTGCGACGAAGCGCAGCGCTACAACGACAACGAATACGAGTGGTTACGCGACGTGCACGACGCACTCGACCGGCAGCAGATCAAGCTTTTTACGTTTCTGGTCGGCCAGCAGGAAATTCTTGCGCAGAAAACCGCGATGCAAATCGCCGGCAAGACGCAGATTGTCGCGTGGCTGATGGTCGAGGAGTTGGCCTTCTACGGAGTCCGCAATGTGGACGACGTCGCCACGAGCCTAAACGGCTACGATCGTACCGCGTATCCCGAAGGCAGCGAGTGGAATTTCACGCGCTTCTACTTGCCCCGGGCGTTCGACGCGGGTTATCGGCTCGCCGACGACGCAGCCGTGATGTGGCAAGCGTTCGAGGATGCGCATCATCGCGCGAGCTTGCCCGGCCGGCTCGAAATCCCGATGGAGTCGTTTGTGCGGGCCGCCGAGATCGTGCTCAAAGACAGCGAGCTCAACGACGCGCCTGGCTACTGTCCCGATGCGGCATTGTGGGCCCACGCCGTGCACCATTCTGGTTACGTCCAGTCGCGTCATGCAACCGGCCGCGTACTCGCCACCGTATGATCGGTCAGCGGGCGCCGGATCGTACAACTTCCCGATTCTGACGCTCGACGAGCAGCGCCTAACACCGTCGCTGGGCTATATTTTTGACAAGCGGTGGTTGGATCCGTGCGAATCGCTCGTATCGATCCTGTGGAAGTTCGAAACGGTGAACGCCCTCCCGGGCCTCGTCGTGGCGCGGTTGATGGGACCGGACATCGATCCCAACGAGGGCGTCACGCCCCAGTTAGGCCTGGTCGACCTTGCACGCTTGCGTCGCACGCTCGGCATTCCGATCGCGCCGCTCGAGATCGCACTCCTGCATCCCAGTCAGCGGCGCCGATATAGTCCGCTGTTCCGGTACTGCCGAAACTGTATCTCGCGTGGTTATCACAGCGTGCTGCATCAGATGCTAATGTTCCATCACTGCCCGGCGCACTATCGTCCATTGGAAACGGCGTGCCGACGCTGCGGATATGAGGCGCCTTATAAGGTGAACGTGTTGTTGTTGGAGTCCCCGCATCGCTGCGCGTTCTGCGGCTGCAGCTACGGCGGCGACGGATGGTCGCCCGATCGCGCCCGGCCGATGCGGGCGAAACATCGCATTGCCTTCACGCGGCGGTACTACGACCGGCATTTGGGATAGGGTTCGTCTCCGATCGGTCGGCGGCCGGGTTTCCCGACGTGCCAGAGCATTCTTCGGTCGCCCGATGGGATGGCCGTTTTTTCCTTTGCTTTCGAAATTCTGTTTTGTCGTTTTCCATTAACGGTTTAGCAATGGTTGACAGTTATTTGTCGGGATATCGGTAAGCTCGTACCCGATAAACAACGAATGGACGCAGGCCGCGTCGACGAGAATGAATAAAAACGCGCATCGCCTGGTGTACTCCAGGCTTCGGGGAATGGTGGTGGCCGTTGCGGAGACGGCAACTGCCGAGGGGAAATCGGCAACGGGTGAGGCACGCGCACGGCGACGCGCGTCAACGTCCGGCGTTCGTGCCGTGGTGGCCGGTGTCGCCGCGCTCGGCATGCTGCCTACCCTGTCCGATGCGCAGATCGTGCCGACGCCGGGCACCAGCACGCACGTGATCCAGACGCCGAACGGCTTGCCTCAAGTCAACGTGGCCGCGCCGTCGGGCGCCGGCGTCTCGGTCAACACCTACAACCAGTTCGACGTCCAAAAAGCTGGCGCGATTCTGAACAACTCGGCCACGATGGTCCAGACGCAGCAGGCCGGCTGGATCAATGGCAACCCGAATTACGGCCCCGGCCAGGCCGCGCGCATCATCGTCAACCAGGTCAACAGCCCTAACCCCTCCCAAATTCGGGGTGCTTTGGAGATTGCCGGCGCTCGCGCCGAGTTGGTGCTGGCGAATCCATCAGGCATCCTCGTGGACGGTGGAAGTTTCGTGAATACGAGCCGCGCGACCTTGACCACCGGCGTGCCATTCTATGGTGCCGATGGCTCGCTCGCTGGCTACACCGTCAACCGGGGACTCGTGACGGTGGCCGGCGCCGGCCTGAACGCGGCCAATATCGACCAGGTGGACCTCATCGCCCGGGCGGTTCAGGTGAACGCGGCCGTCTACGCGAAGAACCTCAACGTGGTGGCCGGCGCGAACCAGGTCAACCACGACACGCTGGCCGCGACATCGATTGCCGGCGACGGTCCCGCCCCGGCGGTCGCGATCGACGTGAGCCAGTTGGGCGGCATGTATAGCAACCGGATCTTCCTCGCCTCGAACGAGAACGGGGTGGGCGTGGCGAACGCCGGGACGATCGCTGCGCAGGCCGGTGACTTGACGCTGCAGTCGAACGGGCGGCTCGTGTTGACGGGCAAGACCACGGCGAGCGGTAACCTCGCGCTGTCGGCCGCGGGTGGCGTCCAGAACAACGGCACGACCTACGCCCAGCAGTCGGCGTCGGTGAATACGACCGCCGACGTGACGAACACCGGGACGCTCGCCGCGCAGCAGAATACGACCGTGCACGCGGGCAGCGTCGATTCGACCGGCACGCTCGGCGCGGGCGTGAACAATGACGGCACGGTCGGACGCGGCGGCGATCTGAATTTGACGGCCTCGGGTCAACTGAGCGCCACCGGCCAGAACGTCGCGGGCGGTAACGCGTCGCTGAGCGGCGACAACGTGAGTCTCGCCGGCAGCCAGACCGCGGCGAACGGCAATCTGTCGCTGAACGCGACGGCCGGCGACGTGAATCTCGCCAACGCGGTGACGAGCGCCCAGGGCGCCGTCGCGGCGAACGCGTCGGATACCGTGATCAACGATCACGGCAGCCTGTCGAGCGGCGGCGGCACCACGCTTTCCGGCGGCGGCCTCTCGAACCAGGGCGGCCAGGTGTCGTCACAAGGCCCGCTGGCGGTCAACGTGGCCGGCCAGGTCGCCAACCAGTCCGGCGAAATGGTGTCCGAGAGCACGGCGGACGTGCAGGCCGGTGCCATCGCGAACAACCAGGGCACCCTCCAGAGCGCAGCCGGCATGACGGTGGCGGGCGCATCGCTGGACAATTCCGCAGGTCGGATCACGTCACTCAACGCCGACGGCCTGTCGATCACAACGCGTGGTCAACTGACCAATGCAGCCGGTACGACGGCGAACGGTGGACAAGGCGGCGTCATGGGCGGCAACGGCGCTGTCACCGTGCAAGGCGGCAGCGTTGTGAATCACGGGACGATCACGTCCAATACGAATCTCCGTGTCTCGGGCCAGTCGGTCGACAACGGCAGCGGCACCCTGCAGGCCGCCCAGACCGTTGCGGTCGAGGCCGGCGCACGTCTGACCAACGACGGCGGTTCGATTGCTGGTCAAACGGCGACACTCAGCGCAACGACGCTCGACAACAGCGCCGGCACCGTGCAGGCCGATCAGGTCTCGTTGAATGCCACCGACCTGCTGAACCATGGCGGCACGATCACGCAGACCGGCGCCGGCGCAATGGGCGTCAACGTGTCGGGCACGCTCGACAACGCCAGCGGCGGCACGTTGCAGACCAACAGCACCGATCTGACGCTCGCGCCGGCGGTACTGAAGAACGACGGCGGCACCATCACTCATGCCGGCACCGGCACGCTGACGCTTGGCAGTCAATCCGGCTCGGTATCGAACGTGGGCGGCTCGATCGCGAGCAACGGGCGCATCGCCGCGCAAACTGGCTCACTGGACAATACGTCGGGATCCATCAACGCGCAAACGGGTTTGACGGCAACCGTTGCCGGCGTGCTGACCAATGCGAACGGCAAGCTGTTGTCGAACACGGACCTCAGGACCGCCAGCGGCACGCTGACGAACGACGGCGGCCAGATCGGCGCGGGCACGAGCGCGACAATCCACACGGGTTCGATGACGAATCAGAGCGGCTCGATCGTTGCGCCGACTCTGTCGGTTACGACCGACTCGACGCTGGACAACAGCGTCGGCAAGCTCGAGGCCAATCAGCTCGCGCTGACGGCGGCGAATCTCACGAACCACGGCGGCACGATCACGCAGTACGGTTCGTCGGCAATGGGCATGAACGTCAGCGGCACGCTCGATAACTCGGCCGCCGGCGTGATTCAGACCAACAGTATGGACCTGACGCTCACGCCAGCCGAGTTGAACAATTCGGGCGGCACCATTACACATGCCGGTACCGGCACGCTGACGATCGCACCGGGCAATGGATCTAATGCGCTGAACAACGCGTCGGGCACCATCGTGACGAAGGGGCAAGCGATCGTCAACGCCGGCAGCTGGAATAACGCGAGCGGCATCCTGGCGGCGCAGCGCGGCATCAACGCCACCATTGCGGGCGGCGTCAACAACGCACAGGGTTTGCTGCAATCAGATGCGTCGCTGTCGTTGAAGAACGGTGGCGTCCTGTCGAACCAAGGCGGCCACATCCAGGCGGGGCAGTCGAGTGCGGCCGACACCAGCACGCTCGATATTCAATCGGCGTCGATCGACAACGCGGACGGCGCCATTGTCGACCTTGGCACCGGCAAGATGACCGTGCAAGGCGGCAGCCAGATCGCGAACAGCCACACCGGCGGCGTAGCGGGCATGGGCGCGATTACCGGCAACGGCAACGTGACGGTCAGTGCCGCGTCGATCAGCAACACCCAAGGCGGCCAGCTCAGCGGCGCGGCGCTGCATGTGCAAGGCAACACCCTCGACAACAGCGGCGGCGCCATTGGCAACGTCACGAATTCGAACGGCGATGTGGACGTCACGACGAGCGGCGCAATTTCGAACACGAATGGCCAGATCAGCTCGACGCACGACTTGTCGGTCGCGGCGGCCACGCTGCAAGGCGGCGGTACCTACAGCGCGACGCATGACGCGAACGTGAACCTGCAGGGCGACTATACGGCGGCAGCCGACACCCAGTTCAATGTCGGCCATGACCTTGCCTTCACGCTGCCCGGCACCTTCACGAACAACGCGAACCTGCAGTCGGTCAACAACCTGAGCGTCGACGCGGGCAATATCGTGAATGCGGGCGCCTTGACGGCGGGCGGCCTGCTGCACACGCAATCCGCCAATCTCACCAATACCGGCGCACTCGTGGGCGCCAGCGCGTCGTTGAGCGCAACCAACACGATCGCGAATCTCGGCCCGGCCGCGCTAATTGGCGGCTCAGACAGCAACGGCACGCTCGAGCTCCTCGCGCGCGACATCGAGAACCGCGACGACACGAGCTCGGCCGATACGATGGCCACGACCGCCATCTTCGGCATGGGCAAGGTCGTGCTGGCGGGCGGCAAGGATGCGAGCGGCAATTACACGAACGCCGCGCGGGTGAACAACGCGTCGGCGCTGATCCAGTCCGGCGGCAATATGGCATTGCACGCCGACACGATCACGAACACGCGCCGGCTCATGACGACCTCGACGAGTTCCATCGATCCCTCGCTGCTCGGGCAGTTCGGCATTCCGGTCAGCGGCCGCACGGGCCAGATCGGTGTGAAGGATCCGGACAGCATCGGCGGCGTCTACACCGAGCCGCCCCACGGCGGGCAGTGGAACAGCACGTATCAGTTCACGACCTACTATGCCGACAGTGCAACGGCGACCACTGTAACCGGCCTCAGTGCGGCTGGCCAGATCGTGTCGGGTGGGAACATCGACGCGTCTTCGGTCGGCACGCTGCAGAACTATTGGAGCCACATCGCGGCGGTCGGCGACATCCAGATGCCGGCGCGCTACGACGCGGACGGTTGGGCGGCATCCGGCCAGGCACTGCCGGGCGTGACGGTCTCCTACTCGGGGCAGTATCACTACAACAACTACGACAATACCGAACATGATTGGCAGTTGCCATTCGGCAATGCGCCGTTCGTTGGCGGTCGCCCGGGCGGGTACACGCAGGCGGCACCGGCTGATATCCGGGACTACAAGCTGCCGAGCTACGACTCGACGCTGAGCGCGAACGGCACGATTTCGGGTACGGGCGTGAGCGTCAACAACACGGCCGGCAACGCCTCGACGCCTCCGCTGGGCTTGCTGCCAGGGCAATCGGTGCCGGGACTCACCCCGATCGGCCTGAGCGGTAACGCGAGTGGCGCGACATCGGGTACCACGTCCGTGCACGGCGGCTCGCCGGCGCCGGTCGATCCGATCATCGCCAGTGCCACGGCGCTGAACGTCCTGAATAATCTCACCATTCCGCAAGGGGGTTTGTTCAAACCGACGACGGCACCGAATGCGAGCTACGTGATCGAGACGAACCCGGCCTTCACGAATCAGAAGAATTTCATCTCGAGCGACTACTTCTTCAGTCAGATCGGCGTGGACCTCACGCACATCCCGAAGCGCCTGGGCGACGGCTTCTACGAGCAGCAGCTCGTGCGCAACGAAGTCACGGCGCTGACGGGCAAGGCGGTATTGGGGCCGTATGCCGACCTGGACACGATGTATCAGTCGCTGATGGCAGCCGGTGCGGATCTGTCGAAGTCGCTCGATCTGCCCATCGGCGCAAGCCTGTCGGCCGACCAGGTCGCGAAGCTGACCAACAACGTGGTCATGATGGAGACGCGCGTGGTCGATGGCCAGTCGGTGCTGGTGCCGGTCGTGTATCTCGCGAAAGCGAGCCAGCAGAACGTCAATGGCCCACTGATCAGCGCGACGAACATTGACTTCCAGAACGCGCAGTCGTTCACGAACAGCGGCACGATCCAGGCGGACAACACGCTGGCGATCCAGGGCAAGCAGATCGACAACGCGTTCGGCACGCTGCAAAGCGGTGGGCTGATGTCGCTCAACACCGAGAACAACATCGACCTGACCTCGGCCAATGTGAAGGCCGGCAGCCTGCAGTTGGACGCGGGTAAGGACCTGATTCTCGACACGGCGACGAACACCAGCACACGCGTGAGCCGTGATGGCGCGACGAGCGTGGTGACGACGCTTGGGCCGACCGCGAAACTGGATGTCGCGGGCAATGCGTCGATCGTGACGGGCGGCAATGTCCAGCAGAATGCGGGCAACCTGTCGGTGGGCGGCAATCTCGGCATGAATGTCGGCGGCAACTGGGGTCTCGGTGCGGTGCAGACCGGCGAGCACAAGATCGTGCAGCGGGCCAATGGCGTGTCGAATACCGACATCAACCAGGTGACCGGCAGCTCGGTGACGGTCGGTGGGCAGTCGAGTATCGGTGTGGGTGGCGATTTGACGGCCAAGGGTGCACAGATCGACCTCGGCCAGGGCGGGACGATCGTGGCCAAGGGCAACGTGACGCTCGGCGCGGCAAGCGCGACCTCGACCGTGAACAGCAACAGCTCGGGAAGCGACAGCCACGGCAGTTACGCGGAGACGCTGCATACGGCGGATCAGGCACTGACGGGGACGACGCTCAAGGGCGGCGACACGGTGAATATCGTGTCGGCTAAGGACATCACGCTCTCCGGCAGCGCGATCAGCCTGGACAAGGGCAACGCGAACCTGCTGGCCGCCGGCGACGTGAATATCAGCGCGGCGACCGAAACGCATGAGCTGAACTCGCACGAAACGCACAGCCACAGCAACGTCGTGAGCGGTTCGAAGGTGGCGAGCGGGATTGACCAGACGATGACGTTGAATCATGGCAGTCTGGTTTCCGCGGACGGCGTGAATGTCGTCTCTGGAAAGGACGTCAATGTTCAGGGTAGTACTATCGTCGGAACGAATGACGTTGCCCTCACTGCCGCGCGCAACGTGACGGTGACTACTTCGCAAGATACCTTGCAGTCGTCGGAGTATTATCAAAAGAAGGAGTCGGGCCTGATGTCGGGCGGTGGCCTGTCGGTGTCAGTTGGCAGCAGTTCGCTGAAAACGACCAGCCAGGCGAACGAGGTGTCGAACAACGGCAGCACGATCGGTTCGCTGAACGGCAACCTGAGCATCACGGCGGGGAACGACCTGCATGTGACCGGCAGCGACCTGATCGCGGCGCAGAATCTGAGCGGCACGGGCGCGAACGTCACGATCGACGTCGCGCAGGACACGCGTCACCACGGTGAGACGCAGGACGTGTCGAAGAGCGGCCTGACGCTGGCGCTGAAGGCCCCGGTGATCGATGCCGTATCGAATGCCGTGGATCAATCGCGTGCGGCTGGCAGTAGCCAGGATGGGCGCGCGGCAGCACTGCACGGAATGGCGGCGGCCAGTGCGGCGTGGGATGCGAATATGGCCGCGGGCGATCTGGTCAATACGCTGGGCGCAGGCCAGACACCCCAGTTCAAGGTCGAAGTCAGCCTTGGCAGCAGCCATAGTCAGAGCGCGTTCACCGAGGACAGCGTGACGAATCGCGGCTCCAGCGTTACCGCGGGCGGTACCGCGGCGTTTGCGGCGACGGGCAATGGCCAGCCCAGCAGCGGGAATGTGACGATCGCCGGTTCGAACGTTAACGCGAACGATGTGATACTGGCGGCGAAGAATCAGATCAATATTCACAATACGACGGACACCGACTCGACGCGCAGCACGAACGAGTCGAAGAGCGCGAGCGTAGGGGTATCGGTCGGCACAGGGGGCTTCGGCGTGTCGGCGGCGATGTCGAAGGCCAACGGCGATGGCAACAGCGATCTGGCCACGCAGAACAACAGCCATGTGAATGCTGCAAACAGCGTGACGATGATTTCGGGTGGCGACACGAACATCATCGGGTCGAACGTGACGGGCAACCAGGTGAACGCCGAGGTGGGCGGGAATCTGAACGTTGCCAGCGTGCAGGACACGTTGTCGAGCGCGGCGCATCAGTCGAGTACGGGTGGCGGCTTCAGTGTCAGTCAGGGCGGCGCCAGCGCAAACTTCAGCCAGAGCAAGGGCAACGCATCGGGCAATTACGCGGGCGTCAACGAGCAAGCCGGGATCCGCGCGGGCGATGGTGGCTTTAACATCAATGTCACCGGCAATACCGACCTGAAAGGTGGCCTGATCGCCAGCGACGCGGAGGCGTCGAAGAATTCCCTGACGACGGGGTCGCTCACCTTCTCGGACATCCAGAACCAATCGCACTACGACGCGAGCTCAAGCGGCTTCAGCGCGGGTGCGACAACTGGCGATGGCGGGATGAACTACAGCACGCATGGCAGTGCGTCGGGCAAGAATGCCGGCGGTGCGGCGCCCATGCTGGGCCAGAACGATAGCAGCAGCGACAGCGCTATAACGAAGAGTGGTGTCAGCGCCGGCACGGTCACGATCACGGATTCGGCAAACCAGAAGCAGGATGTGGCGAGCCTGAACCGCGATACGACGAACACGAACGGAACGGTTGCCAAGCTACCCGACATGCAGAACCTGCTGGCCAATCAGGCGGACATGATGGCCGCGGCCAGCGCGGCTGGCGAAGCGGTGTCGCGCCGGATCGGAGACTACGCGGACAAGATGATGAAAGACGCGGCCGCCAATGGTGACCAGGCTGGCGTCAATGCATGGAAGGAAGGTGGCGCGAATCGCGCGCTGATGCAAGGCGCTGGGGCGGCGCTGGTAACGGGATTGGCGGGTGGGAATGCAGTCGGCGGTGCTGCCGGCGCGGCGATCGCGTCGATTGCATCGGGCAAGTTGAACGAGCTGAGCAACGCGATCGCGGGGAGCGACCCGACTGGCAATGCCAACATGAATCAGGCGCTGGGCAACATCGTGGCGAACGCGCTGGCAACGGGAGCTGGTGCGGCGGTGGGTGGTGAGTCGGGTGCGTTCTCTGGGTACAACGTGGACCGGTTCAACCGGCAACTCCATCCTGACGAAAGACAGTGGGCGCAGGACAAGGCGAAGGACTTCGCGAAGTTTTATGAAGACAAGACCGGGAAGGCACTTACCGCGGAGCAAGCACAGAATATGCTGCTCGCGAACGGCTATCGTTTAGTGGACTCGGCGGCAAGCAAGGGGCCAGGGGGCGACGCAACTGCGGTGGCGTATATTAGTCAGAACAGTGGTGGGCTATTCCGCGCGACGTCGGCAGAGTACAACAGTCCGTTCTTGTCTGGGAACAAGGACGGCTCACTGACGCCGGAGCAGAGGGCGTTACCGGGTGCGGTGGCCAATCCAAAGGCCGGACTAGTCATTGCCGGCGGGCTGGTAACTGCTGGACTGGCGCCAGAGATTGCTGCCGGATTAGCCGCTATCCCTGGAGCGCCAATTTTTGGTTCCACCGGGGCTTTGGGGGCCAGCTCGTGGGCGTCGCCTGTTGGTATTGGTGTTCTATCTGGTGGTGTAAACGCGACTTCACAGTACATTCAGAATGGCACTGTCAATCCAGTCGATGTCGGGTATGCTGCAATAGCTGGCGGAGCTGGGACTTACACCAAATTTTTTGGGAATGTCGTAATAAACGCAGTGACAGGCGCTCTTGATACTATCACTAACAATGCGATTTTTGGGAAACACGACAGCGTTGCAACCGGTGCAGCGGTGAACGCGGGCGCGGCGACTATCGGCTATGGGACGGGACTCGCCATGCAAAACCTAATTTCTGCGTTGGCGAAGTCAGGGATGGGTAGCTTCGGTTGGTCCGGGACCGGAGTTTGGGCGGGATCATCGGGACAGAATCTGTTCAATCCGAACAATGTTCCTGCAATCGGTGCCGGCATTGGTGGTGCCGCTGGTGGCGAGGCAGGAACAAAAGAGATAAACGATGCCAAATCTCGCCTTGGGAAATAGAAAATGCTTAGATTGATTGTCTTATACTTGGCCTCCTTCTTGCTGTCGCTTCTGTGCTTTGCTTCCATAAAAGCATTTGTAATGATTTTTATGGTCTATTTTTATGGCGATATTTTCTCGTGGGCGAGCAAAGACACCAGATTCGTTTTGGTGAATGGCGTACTGCTGGGGATTGTTTTTTGTGTTTTCGCAACGATGGCTTTTGTGAGAAAAAAATGATCCTCGATCATAATGAATATCCAACTCAATCGGAAATTGCGCGACTATTATGTAACTCAAGCGGCGCGGACCGTGCTGATGCCTGGATGCAAACGATCGGAAGTGAATCATTGATAGATCGCACTCCCCAGCCGTAGTACGCGATCGCATACCTAGAAAAAACACATGAAAACGATTTGTCGGGGGAAGTCTGTAGCGACAGCACTGCTGCTTATCGCGACTGGTGTGTCAGCGCAGGAAGGTCCGCGCCTGATTGTTCCAGGTAACGACCAGCAAACTAGACAACAGGAGGAGGCGCGTGAGCGTGAGCGGACGGTTTCTGCACCCGGGGTGCGTCCGGGGGTGACCGCGAGCGCCGAGTATCCGACGTTGCCGTCGGAAATGCCGTGCTTTCGCATCGACCGTTTCTCACTCGACGTGCCCGACGCGCTGCCCGCGTCCGTGAAAGCGCATGGCGCATCGGCATTGCCGATGGATCGGTTCGCATTCGCGCGCGAATGGCTTGACCGCTACACCGCCCAGTGTATCGGTAAACAGGGCCTCGACGTGCTCGTCAAGGGGTTGCAGCAGGCTATTCTCGCTCGCGGCTACGTCAGCACGCGCGTGCTGCTGCCGGAGCAGGATCTGTCGACCGGCATTCTGAAATTATCCTTGATCCCTGGTGTGATCCGCCACGTGCGCCTTGCCGACGAAACACTACGCGGCACCTGGAAAACAGCCTTCCCGACGCGCGACGGCGAGCTGCTGAACCTGCGCGACCTCGAGCAGGGCCTTGAGCAGATGAAGCGCGTGTCGAGCCAGGACGTATCGATGCAGATCGTGCCGGCCGACGTGCCGGGCGAGAGCGACGTCGTGCTCGACGTTAAGCGCGGCAAGCCCTGGACTGTGGTCACGTCGATCGACAACTCGGGCACGCGTGCGACCGGCCGGCTGCAGGGCAACCTGTCGCTCGGCATCGACAACCCCCTGGGCCTGAACGACATCTTCAACATTGGCGTGAGCCAAGATCTCGAATTCGGCGACAAGCGGCTCGGCTCGCACGGCTGGAACGGCTTCTATTCGATTCCGTGGGGCTACTGGACCGCGACGCTCTCGGCGTACACGAACACGTACTACCAGCAGATCGCCGGCGTGAACCAGACGTTCGTCGCCAGCGGCAACTCGAAGACCGTCGATTTCAAGCTGAACCGTGTGCTGTCGCGCAGCCAGAACGACGTGTTTGGCGCGCAGATCCGGCTGTCGCGCCGGTTCGGCCAGAGCTTCATCGAAGACACCGAAATCCCGCAACAGCGCCGCAACAACACGTTCATCGAGTTCGGCCTGACCGATCGGCACTACTTCGGCAACGCGCAGTTCGACGGGACGCTCGCCTACCGGCAGGGGATCGGCGCATTCGGCGCGCATGACGACAGCCTGGCGGCCGACGGCGGCCCGACCAACCGCTACAAGATGGCGGTGCTCGACGCGAACCTATCGGTGCCGTTCGTGATCGCGCAGCAGCCATTTCGATACGTCACGACGTTTCACGGCCAGTACACCGGCAACACGCTGTACTACATCGATGACCTGACGATCGGCAGCCGCTACACCGTGCGCGGCTTTGATGGAGAGACGATGCTCGCCGCGGCACGCGGCTTCTACTGGCGCAACGAGCTGCAGGCGCCGATCGGCCAGACGGGGCTGGCGGCCTACGCCGGCCTCGACTATGGTCGGGTGTGGGGCCCGCAGCCGATCGTGCTGGTTGGCACCCAGCTGGCCGGAGCGGTGATCGGCGTCAAGGGCAGCGTTGCGACGCGCTTCGGCGCCTACGGCTACGACCTGTTCGCCGGTACGCCGGTGTACAAGCCGGCCGGCTTCCCGACCGCGCGCGTGACGCTCGGGTTTCAACTGACGGCCCAGTTCTGATGAGAACGCGCGCGAGTTCAAGTCGCCCGACACTTCGCCATCCCGACGACACGGGCGAAGACAAGGAGCTGACCGCGTTCCTGAACGCGCATATCGCGACTGTCCTGTCGGCCAGCCACGAACCGCGTCCGCGTTGCCCGCGCTGCGGTGGTACGCACATTACCAACGAGGGAGTTAGGACGCGCCAGAGCGGCAGGCTGCCGATGTTCGAGTGCCAGGCGTGCCATCGCGTATTCGGCCGCACCGCCGGCACACCACTCGGCGAGAAGCATCTCAAGAAGCTCGATCTGTTCGTGTCGCTGCTTTCGCAACCGCTTTCCTGCGTCGAGGCGGGTGAACGGCTGGGAAGCCTGCCGTCTGATATCGGGCAGCGTGTGAGGGACTGGCGCGCGTGGTTGCGACGGCTCGATCCGAGCGGCACTTGGGAGCGACGGATTCGGCTCGGCGGGCGACCGACCGAAATCGTTGCCATGCCGCTGGCCTTCGAGGAGATCGGCGCGCGCGAGGATCTCGCGTTGACGGGGCGTCTGACGAGCGAGTTTGACGAACTGAACTCGATGAGCCACCAGGCGCCGAGTTGCGTAGACTGCGGCAGTCGCGCGACGCGCTTCGACGAACATATGCCGGGCGCCTTTCCGCGTTTCAAATGCGCGAACTGCGGGACGAAGTTCACTCGGCGCCGCGGCACGCCGTTCCTCAACACGAAGGCCACCTCGCTCGAGCGCATGCGGTTGTTCATTCGACACCTGGCGTTGCCCCTGTCGTTCATGCAGGTCTCGGACATTGTCGTGATCAGCCCCGCGCTGGCGCGCAAATGGCGCCAGATGTTTGTCGACTTCGCAGACCAACTGGAGCCGGGCGGGAGCTTGTCGGATCGGATTCGACTGGGGGTGGAGCCCACCGAGACGACGCCTTGCCCGTATTGCGGCCGGACAGGCAGCGCGCAGCGAACAGAGAGCGGACACTGGTCGTGTGCGGGATGCGGCCGGCTGTTCTCGATGCGTCGCGAAGTGATCGAGAAGGGTGGCCGATTGCAGATTGTGCCCGATGAGGGGTAAGCGCTCCGGGTAGTACTGGAAGAGCCAACTGACCTAGGGTCGCTTAACGGCGGCTCCGTCTTCCCAGGGGCGTAATGTGCCTCGCCCGACCGCGCTATGGCCATCGGCAACGGACTTTTTCCTTGCCGCTGGGAGGGTAAGTTTTCTTATCTTAACGCTACATTGGAAGGATCAAACTCAGATTTGATCCAGCGCGTGACGGGGGCTGTCAGCGCTGCAACGGCACTACGGGGAGTTGACACTGGGCTTCGCAAAGCCGCGGCCAGTGACAACTTTAATTCGCGACGTGCAACGTCGTGATTTCACGACGGTTTCGTCCTTCATCGCCGGCGCGAGGCAGCGAAGTGACATCTTTACTTCGCAAACGGTGACAATTTTAATTTGGTCTACGCCACGCAAGCTTCGGTCGGCGCCTAGCCGACCTTCGGCTCTTCAGTGGGTGGGCTTATCGGTGTAGCGCGGCCGGGCCAACTGCTCGCACAGCCAGGCGTCATCGGCTACCGCGGCGATGAGGGACGACGGGACGTTAAACCATCGTAGCCCGAATTCTTCGTCGTCTGCCGGGTTCTTGCGACGCCGATACCATTCTGCGAGCCCTCGCTGGACCCGATGCGGCTCTAAGTCCTCGCCGGTCTTACGCCAGAACTCGGCGGTGCGTGCGGTACTCACGCGAATAAGCGCGCCGTCATCGATTTCCGCGATGTCGACGCGCTTGCCTTGCTGCACCCCTGTCGAAATTAGCTGCAGGACCTGCCTGGGTACCGTTGTGTACCCGACGCGCACCTTGCGCAGTTCCGCCGTATCCCCGAAGCGAGATGCCAGCCAGACCACGGCAGCGATTAGGCGATGATGGCCGTTTGTGCATTGCACGGCGCCACCGCGTGCGTACAGTTCGAGCGCGCCGTTCGCCCCCGTCGCCGGGAAGGGTTTTGCGCCAATCTCGGATTCAAAGTAGGCCAAAGCGCGCCCGTCCCAGTCGCTGCACACCAGGCCACCGAACAACTCGCGCCAGGTGGACGCGTTGGGTGCCATCTGTTTGTGCTCGAGCGAGACAATCGACGTCAGCGGGACGTCGAAATATCCCACCTGATAGTCGCGGCGGTTGAGCAGCCAATTCACATGGCGGAATTCCTGCGCCTCGGCCACGGGCCGATAGATGATTCCGTTGCGCGAACACTCAGCGGCGAGGAGGATTTTCGCTTTAATGGGCGCAACAAGGGGAGCCGGCATCGGCAAATACGAGGGCGTCGTGTCAGCGCCAATCTGCTCGGGGCTGCGCAACGGGCGAGACTGGCGAAGCGCGTCTTCGGGTTTCTGCATTCTGGTCTCCATGCGATAGGTTGGGTCGAGCCAGCGGACCGTCCGCTGACCGAGCCGACTCGAACTGCGGCGGACAGGCATTCGGAGAGGGCTGGTGCGTGTAACCCATGGTGTTTATCGACTTGAGCCGGACTTCCTGTAGGCAGCGGAATCAGCGGCGCGTAGCGGGACCGATGGCCAGACCCAAGCATATGCCGGCCGCTCGGTATAGCGCGGCGCGCGCCGCTGCTCATGTACCCTAGGCGAGCCCGCCATTGCGCCCTACGGTCTCGCGAAATGAAAAAGCCCGCTTCGGCGGGCTTTCGTTTTGAGAGCAGGGGCTGTTACCTCTGCATCGTCGCCTCTATGCGGGCGGCGGCAGACAGCAACTCGGTTTCGTTGAACATGTTTGGCCCGAAAGCGATGCGTAGCACGGCCAGGATCTGTTCGACCGACGGCACCGGCTCAGCGACCGGGTGCCCGCCGGCTTTGTGTCGTTGCTTGGCGGCCCTCACTTGCTGGTCGTATTGCTCGCTCTGCGCAATGCTGATCGTCAGGCGGTTGACGATTTCTGCATTGATCGATCGGCGTTGTGCTTCAGCCGAGGCCTTCAGCTGTTCATAGAGGGACCAGGGGAGCCGGTATTGCGAACGGTGTGTGTCTTCCATGCGCCGGATTTGACACTACGAGCGCGGAAATCGTATAGTGACAGTCGTAGTGACATTTGCGCGTCGCTCTCACCGTGCGCTTCTGTCCCTCGGAGCGACGCGGTTCGACGACCGCGTCGCGACCGGCCTACCGGTAGCACCGCAGGCCCCTGTGGCGGTAGGCAAGGCTTGGCCCTTCCTTTGCGAAGGGCTTTTTTTCGTCTGCTCGCACCGTATCAGCGAGCGCACAGCGGCCGAATGCGTCGAGCAGGTTCAGCGGGATCGGGAAGCATGCAGCCGTCAAGCCGCAATGGGTGGCCGCCGGCCGAGAGCGGGTCGACTTGGGGTTGCGACTGCGGGGGCACGCCTGATGCCATATGCCGAAGACAAAGTGCGCGATGTCGTCGAGGCCGCGGGTCAGGTCAGGCCAAAGAGGACTGCCCCGAGCAGGAAATCTCGGTAAAAAATCGGGAGGACAACCGATCGAAAGGCGGCTAGCCACTGATCTTGCTTTTGCTCTTCGCGGTCCACCGATCCTTAGCGCGCTCGAACGCGAACTTGGTCGAGTAGCCGAACATCTTGGAGTGAGCCTCCGGGCCAAACTTCCCCGATTGAAACAGCGGATCCAGTGCGCGCGCGAGCCGCACTTGGTCGAGCAGCGTTCGGAAGCTGAGGCCTGCGTGGCTGAGTTCCCTTTGCATTGACCGCAGGGACATGCCCAGCTCCGCAGCGAGTCCGTGAGCGTCGAGTCGCCCATCGAGACGATGGAGCGTTTGCAGCGCCCGGGTAACGATATGCTCCGGCTGCCAGGCCGCCATCATCGGCTCTTGCCTGGCACACTCCCCCCGGGCAATTTCGAACTCGATCTCGTGATGAAAGGGGAGCTCGGTGTCAAGGTAATGCTTGGGAATCGACAGCGAGGTGGATTGGGCATTGAACACGATCGGGCAGCCCAGAATCCGCGTCAATTCCTCGTGATCGTCCGGTTGTGGAAAGTCGAACTCAGCCCGGATGAACTCCACCGGAGCTCGGGTGGAATCGAGTATCTCCCGCTGCACCGCGGCGAGGCACATCAAAGACGAAAATACCCTGAGGTCCTGACGGTAGGCATAGCCGTCCAGCAGGAAGACCGCGTCGCTTCCAATCTCATGAAACGAAATCTTGAAGTAGGAGATTGCCAACAGAGGGTGCGAAAAACCAAGGCTCATGGCCGCGCGGAGGGTCGGGGCGACGAGCATGGCGTGTCCGCGCACGCCGTACGCCGTGATCGGTATTGCCTTGCCGATCAGCGCGCCGGTGATGTCCGTCCCGGTGAGCCGCTGCGCATTCGCGAAGACGATCATCTCTTGCTCGTGCGAAATGATCATGTCCGGCCGGCTCAGGTCGCTTTCCGTGATGCCACTCTCCGCAATGAGATCCGAGACCGGGACACCGCGCTTTTGGAGAAGCCGGATCGCGATGATGGCCGTGTGAAGCGGCGCGGGTCGCATGCTAGCAAGGTCGGCCCCGAGAGTCGGCCGCCTAGTCATCGCGCCCGTCCAAGATGCGTTTGGTGAAGATGACCTGGGTGCCGTACTCGTCCAGACCGCCCCGCGTCCATCCCTGCCGTTGATAGAACGTGTCGGCTCGGGAGCCCGGATCCGTGACGAGCGTAAGGACGTCCACGCCAGCTGCACGGCTCATTTCGATCGCGCGGTCCAGCAATGCCTTGCCGATCCCCAGACGCTGGTATTCCGGGCGAACGAAGAGCGCTGATATCATCGGTTTCGAGGTAATCAGAATCATCATTGCGCCTGCCGCAACACCTGAACGTCGATCGATGCAAATTGCCCCGCCTGAAGAGTTGATGTTCTCCAAGACGACTTCGCGCTGCAGCAGGTGTATCTGGTGAGGATGGATGCGGTTTTCAGTGACCGAGAATCGAATGTCGTAGTAGTCGCCGATGTCGCTTGGGACGATTCGCCGGATCAAGAAGTTTTCGGTGTCGAGATTTGCCATAAATGCGTCAGGTTTGCCTGTAGAAAATGACAGTATCACCTTAGTTTCAGTGATGATTTAAGGAGATATTTCTGCGCCCATTCGAGATAAGATTATCTTAGTTGGCGCGAATTGTGTAGTCGCCCAAGCGAATATCAAAATGACGCGTGGAAAAATCGTGGCGCGGGGTCGGCCATCGTTTGCTGCATGCAAATAAATGGGGAGATCGTTGATTGCGATAGGTGGACAAAGTGACCGACTACGTATCGATTGTCTGATATTTTCAACCTTTGTTTCCCGGTAGGAGATAGTCTGGTCAGGAGCATGCTGCAACTAGCACGGCGGGCTGCCGGCAGACAGCGGAAGCCTTGGCGTAATTTGTCTGGGTTGCATGGTTGAAGTGTGAAGGCCGTTCGCTAAGAATGCCTTCGTGTCTTCGGGTCGTCGACACAATAACGAAAAGAACTGCCGAAATGGCATTCGGTTTTGATCGAACGGAGAGATTCGATTTTCTATGGGAAGGACCGCAGTGTGGCTCGTAATCGGTACGGGCGTGCTATACCCGATCGCGATCATTGGATTCGTGTCGTCGTGCCTGCCGCTTGATTTCGGTGGGGTCGACTGGCACGCGCACTCGTGGTCGGCCTACGCCCGCTTGCTGTTCGACCAGGATTTCGATGGCCAGTGGGTTTGGCAGGCGGGATACGCACGGATATTCGCCCGATCGGTCTGGTTCGCGGTGCTGACCTCCGCGACCTGCCTGCTCGTCGCGTTTCCGACCGCACTCTGGGTCGTGGGTTTGCGGACGCGATATCAACGGCTTTGCCTGTTGCTACTGATCGTGCCGTTCCTGGTGAGCCTTGTCGTGCGCTGTTATGGCTGGATGCTGCTGATCGCGGACCACGGGCTCGTGAATCGGCTCCTGAACGGGCTCGGCGTCGAGGGCGCATTAGGCATCCTCTATACCGATTGGGCGACGGTACTTGGCCTCACCAACGTGTTCATCCCCTTCATGATTTTCCCGATCTACTCGGTGTTGCGGCGCCTGGACTGGGAGACGGTAGATGCCGGAACTAGCCTTGGCGCGTCGAAGTGGGCGGTGCTGACTCGACTGGTGGTGCCCGCCAGTATGCCGGGCATTCGAGCCGGCATCGGCCTCACCTTTATCCCGGCCTTCGGGTCGTATGTCGTGTCGGATTTGCTGGGTGGTGCGAAATCGATGATGGTCGGCAACCTTATCCAACTGGCCTTCGGCCCCAACCGAGATTGGCCCAAGGGCGCTGCACTCGCGATTGTCGTCCTGGCATTCTCGCTGCTGGTTGCTTGGGCAGCGCGCTCTCGCCGTCCAGGCGGCCCGGGATCGGGTGAGCTGGGCGTGCCGACCAAGTTTCGCGGCGCCGGGCTGGTGGGTGCGGCAGCGCTGCTGTTTCTCTATCTGCCGATCGTCGCGGTGGTGGTCATGAGCTTCAATCTCGGCAAGTCGGCGCTGATCTGGACGGGGTTCTCGCTGCACGCGTATCGGGATTTGATGTCGAACTCGGCGCTGCTAAGCGCCACGTGGAATTCGATTCAGCTCGCGGTCCTCACCTCGCTGATCACGGTTGTCCTGGCATTGTCGGCTGCGTGGGCGATTCGATCGAAAGCCACCCAAGGAGCGAGAGCGTCTGCATTGAGCGCGCTGATCCACGTCCCGCTGGTGGCGCCGGAAATTGTCCTGGCCGTGTCGACACTGCTTGGCTTCGCCGCGCTGTCGATCGACCTTGGATTCGGCGTGGTCCTGTTCGCGCACGTGGTCTTCTGCCTACCCGTAGCCTTCATCCCGATTCGAGCCAGTATGGAGGCCATCGATGACGCGGTATTGGATGCCGCGAAGGGCCTAGGTGCCTCGCCGTCCCAGGTGCTGGCTCGCATCGTGGTGCCGTGTGTCGCACCGGGCATCGCGTCGGCGGTAATGCTGTCCTTCATCACTTCGCTCGATGACTTCGTGACGTCGTATTTTTTGTCCGGCGTGGGGGGAACCACGCTGCCTACTTACATTTACAGCATGCTTAAGCTTGAGATGACAACGGAAATCAACGCCGCGTCCACGCTTCTGGCGATCGCGACATGCGGTATCGTCGCGGCCGGATACTGGCTCGCGCAGGTCAAGATCCCGGGAGGCGAAGCAACTCGCCGTGCGGAGACATTCGGTCCGAACTGGGAAACGTTCGCAGGAGGCCGACTGTGAAAACGACACTGCTGGCGACGCTGATCGCGATCTCGCTCCCTCTGCAGGCCGCAGAGCTGCACATTGGTAATTGGCCGGACTATTTCCCCCCGGCGTTGCTTCAAAAGTTCCAGAAGGAAACGGGGATCAAGACGACCCTCGACACCTACGACAGCGACGCAAGCCTGCTGACGAAGCTGCAGGCCGGTGGCGGAACCTATGACGTAGTGGTCGCCGGCGACTACTACGTTCCGATCCTGGCTAAGGACGGGCTGCTGACACGGCTGGATAAGACCAAGCTGCCGAACGTCTCGAACATCCGGCCGGAATATCAACATCCTTCGTTCGACAAGAACCGCGACTATGCCATGCCCTATACGATCGTACTGACCGGCTATGCCTACGACAGTGCGCGTGTCCCGGGCGGCCACCTCGACGATTCCTGGGGACCGTTCTTCAACCCGCCCGCGAGCTTGCGAGGGGAGGTGGCCGACCTCGATGTCCAGGAGGAGCTTTACATGGCCGCGAGCTGGTTCCTGGGGCAGGACGAATGCACGGAGAACCCGGGGGACGCGAAGCGGGTCCTCGCAGTGCTCAAACAGCAGAAGCCTGCGGTCAAGCTCTATAGCAATGACGGCCCAGTCGATCGGATGGCATCGAAGCAGGTCATCGTCCAACAGATCTGGAACGGCGCCGCGGTGCGTGCCGAAAAGGCGCTGCCATCGGTCAAGTTCGTCTACCCGCGCGAAGGCGTCCGGCTGTTCATGGACAGCTTGCTCATCCCGGCGAAGGCGAAGAATCTCGACTCGGCCTACACCTTCGTCAATTGGATGATGCGACCGGAGAACATAGCGGTTGTTTCCAACACATACATGTATGGAAATGAGATTGTCGGGTCCGAGCGTTTTGTTGATAAATCGCTTCTGTCGAATCCGGCATTCGCGACACCAGAGAATCTTAAATCGCGATTGAAACCTTATAAGGCGTGCTCGGTTCAAGCGATTAAGTTGCGAAACAAAGTGTGGGAAATGCTCAAGTCCAACTAGGCATTCTGGATCGCGAAATTTCTGCGGCTGTATTGCGCCCTCCTCAGGGCAATACAGTCGTCAGACGGTTTTGAAAAATCACCCAATTCGCGAGCTTCCGTAAGGCTCGCAGCTTTTCTCCGCCTGCACTTTTCTCGTGCCTCGTTGCAGGCGGCCTCGCGGTTTGCGCTCACGCCGATCGCGTTTTTTATTCAATGCTCGGAATACGGAAAGCGACATTGCGACGTGTTCGGAGATTCTTATTTTATTAGGAGTGCAGAGTGCTGACGCTTCGAACCGCAGTCGGTGGCCGGCGCGCGGCCGCGAAAACACGAAAAGAGATGGCGCGAAGCGTCGTGACGGAGCGTCCCTGCCACTCGCTGTCGTCTGTCTGCCCTGATCTGGGCTGCTAGCGGAGGCGCGACCGTCCGATTTTAGGCGGCTTGGCAGCGTTGACTCGCCTCGGTTCTTGAGCGTCGAGCGGCATGGTCAAGGGAGCGAATAGTTCCGAAAGCGATATCCCAAGCGGCCGGCACAACGCGGCGAGCGTCAAGACCGTTGTATTGGCCGCGCCGGATTCGACTGCGCTGATCGCAACCCTGGAGACGGCCGCCTCGTGAGCCAGATCCTCCTGGCTCTTGCCGGCCTGTAGGCGCACTTCCTTCAACCGCCGGCCGACGGCCTGGGGGTGATCGGGTTGCGCTCGAAAGTTGGGGTTTTGGCAGATGCGTTCATGCCCGAGAGCATGCATTGCCAACCGTTCAAAAGCCATAATATTAACCATGCATTCTTTGTTAATTTAACCTTGCATTGCGCGCACCCGGTGCGCTTCGAGGATATGACGATGTCAGCATGCGATGAGAACGCGGGAAAGCCGGTGCAGGACAGCGCCGTATCGGCGGAGCCGACCGGCAGATCCGATTTATATCGACCGGTGAGCGATCTGGTGGGCGTCGGCCGCATTGGCGCCGCGTTGGCCCGGGCGCTGGCCAGGCACGCGAGCTCGGGCGCCATCGCGCGGTCGAACGGCGATCGCGATGCCGACACGCTCTCCGATGCAACGCTTCGGCGAGCCCAGCCCGGGCCGGATCTCGATTCGCAGCCGGATCTTGTGTTCTTGCTCATCGCGTCCGCCGAGCCCCGCGCGCTTCAGCTCGGGGAGAATGTTGGCGCCGCCAGACGCGCGATTGGCTTGCGCACAGTTGCGATCGTGATGCACGGAGCGGCCGCGGACCGGGAGACCGTCCAGCGCGCGACTGCCGGTCTCGCAGCCGTCGTCGATGCCATCGTCGTCACTCCCGAATTCCCTCACCTTAGCGTTCTGGAGTCCCTTCTTCAGATTTACCGGACCGCGACTAGGGGCGACCCAGGGGGGAGCCGCAAGGTCGCCATGCCCGCCGGCAGCGAATTTTTGGACGTGAGGGGGGTGTTCACGGCCGGCCGCCGCGGCGTCCTGGGCGTCGGCTTCGCTGCCGGGCCGGAGCGCATTTTCCAGGCGACGAGGGACGCTATCGAGGCGACCAGCGAAATGTCGTTGAGCACGGCGTCAGGCATTTTGGTGATCGTGAGCGGCGCGGAGACGCTTCGGCTAGGGGAGGTCGCGTCGGCCCTCTATCAGGTCCATGCTCGGACTCGCGGGGACACGGAAGTGGTCCTTGCATCTCACTACGACGACCGAATGGGAGGTCTCGTGCGGGTGACGGTCGTCGCGGCAATATAGAGATCCGGCTGCGCTGTGCGTTTCCGCATTATTAATTTGACAATGTCTTCGGGAATGCTGTGGATCAGCAGGAGCGCCGAACCTAATGAAGGCTCAAAATCGTCGGTGTTTGGCAGAAGGAAGATGTCATACCGGGAAGATGCTCGGGCACGGCGGATATTGTGGCGCCGGCGAGACATCTTTACTGAAAGGCCGCCTACAACACGGCTGTCGTCGATTGCTGTGATGGGCGCTGATATTCTATTAATCCGATGTTGCATCGCAGCGTGTCATCGCGCGGAAATTATCGACTGCCTCGAAATCAATCTCGTTGATACCGTGGGGATTTTATCAACTGCCATGCGAAAAATCGTACCGAGAAAATCCGGGGTTCGTTTGGCGTCAAGTCAAAATTGCCGAATCGATTGAAACATCAATTCAACGTTTACCGTTTCTTTCGTTTTTCCCCTAAAGTTTCGGTGCCATGCAGAGAAGGATCCTACGGGGCAGAACCTGAGAAGAAGGAAAGACATGAGTACGGCGTCGCCAGGCGGCGTCCTGTCCAGCTTTGCGAGCCTGCAGGGAGCACCCGCGGGACTCGGCGGACTGGCGGGTTCGCTTGCCACCACTATCGCTAGCCAGGTCGGCCCGGTGGCCGCGCTTGCCGGTCACGTCGATACCGTGCAGCGCGCCGCGCAATTGGCGCAGACGGGCTTCTCGCTGTTGCAGCGGCCGCCGGCTGCGATTGCCGATTCGATCAATCAGGCAGTGGGCAGCACGGCGAGGCTCACGCAGATGAACCGCTACGTCACGCTCGACACGCCCCTCGGCGAGGACGTGCTGCTGGTGAGCGTGGCGGTGGTCGACGAGCACGTCAACCGGCTGCCTGAGATGCACCTCGATCTGCTTTCGCACCGCAACGATCTGAAGCCGGCCGACCTGATCGGCCAGCAGGTCCGGCTCAGGTTCGACCCGCAATCCCGGCAATCGCTGCTGGCCGCCGCCACCGCCGTGAGCGGCGACGAGACGCGGTATTTCGACGGCTTCGTGGCGTCGTTCGACCGCGTCGGCAACCCGGGCAGCGTGACCCAGTACCACATGTCGGTGGTGCCGTGGTTCTGGTTCCTGACGCGCTCGACCGATTGCCGGATCTTCCAGGAGCAGACGGCGCAGGCCATCCTGTCGACCGTGTTTGCCGATCACGGCTTCAGCGATTTCGCGTTCGACATCCATTCCGAGCAAAAGCCGCTCGAATACGTGGTGATGTACCAGGAGTCCTATTACAACTTCTGCGCCCGGCTGATGGAGCAGGAGGGGCTGATCTGGACGCACCGCTACGAGAAGGACAAGCACACCCTCGTGATCGGCGACAGCAACGCCATGTTCCGCCCCATTGAGGGGCTGGCCAGCGTGCCCTACGCCGACAGTGCGTCGAGCGAATACAACGGCATCGACCAGCTCAACCAGGGTGGCCATTTCGGCGTCGGCAAGATCGTCTATCGCGACTTCAACCATCAGACGCCGTCGTCGCCGCTGATGATGGTGGAAGTCGAATCGACGCTCAAATACGCACGGCTCGCCACGACCGAGCGTTTCGAACATCAATCGCTCTACGATCACGCCGCCGACGGCGACCGCTACGCGCTCCAGGCCATCGAGGCTGAGGAGGCGGAGGGACAGCGCTACACGGGCCAGGGCTACGCATGGCGCATGACCACGGCCGGCAGCGTCAGCGTGACGGGCCACCCTGTGGCGGCCGACAATCAGGCCTACGTGATCCTGCAGGTGCGCCACGAGGCGGTCAACGACTACACCGCGCACGCGGCCAAGCTACCGTACCGCAACAGCTTCGTGCTGCTGCCGCAGAAAGTCGCCTACAGCGCGCGGCGCGTCACGCCCAAGCCGCTGATCCAGGGCACGCAATCGGCCATCGTGGTGGGCCCGAAGGGCGAGCAGATCCATACCAACGGCAGCTGCGTGAAGCTGCATTTCCTGTGGGACCGGCGCGGCAAGCTCGATGGCTCCGATTCGATGTGGATCCGGGTGTCGCAGCCATGGGCCGGGGCCGGCTGGGGCGCGGCCGCGATTCCGCGGATTGGCCAGGAAGTGCTGGTGGCGTTCAATCAGGGCGACCCGGACAACCCGGTGATCGTCGGCCGCGTGTTCAACGGCGAGCAGGGCAACCCGTACCACGGCGCGGCTGGCCAGACGATGGGCATCAAGAGCCAGACGCACAAGGGCGAAGGTTCGAACGAACTGCGCTTCTCCGACGTGAACGGCAGCCAGGAAGTGTTCCTGCACGCCCAGAAGGACATGAACACGGTCATCAAGGACGCCGAGACGCATACCGTCGAGGCCGGCCCGCGTACCGTCTCGCTGCTCAAGGGCAGCGAATCCAAACGGATCCTCGAAGGCGGCATGACCGAGACGATCGCGCTGACCCGCGACACCTCGGCGAACGTCATCAATACCAAGGCGATCGCCAGCAAGGCCGGCCCCGGTATGCAGAGCCACCAGGCCAGCGACGGCATCGAGCACCGCGTGGGCGAAAGCGTCGTGACCATGACGCCCGACAGCATCAAGCTGAGCCACGGCCCGTCGACGATCCTGATCAACGCGAACGGCATCTATCTCGACGGCCCGGTCATCCACCTGAACCAGGGCAGCGTGCAGACGCCCGAGCAGGCGCTGGCGCTGCAGTGGGCCGCCGCGCAGGCCATGATCGCTCAGGGACTCGCCAGCTCGGACCCGGCCACGCGCGCGGCGGCCTCGAAGCTGGCCCAGTCACTCAAGGCGCAGCAGCTCGCCAAGCTGGCCGATCACGTCTATCACCCGAACGATCCGCCGCCCACCGGCTGGAAGGCGATCGGCAACGATCCCGAGGCGCTCAAGGCCTACGGCCTCAAGCCGAGCGACCTGCAGAAGCCCGGCAGCAACTTCGGCGCGCAGATGTACGCGCCCGACCCGGCCGTGTTCGGCGACACCATGAAGCCGGCCATCGCGTTCAAGGGCACGCAGCAATTGTTCGGTGAGGACATGAGCAACAACCTCGCGCAGGGCCTCGGCGACGATTCGCCGTACTACCGCAATGCCGTCACGATCGGCAAGGACCTTCAGGCTTCGGGCGCAGCGTCGGGCGTCGATTTAACGGGCCACTCGCTCGGCGGCGGGCTGGCTTCGGCCGCCTCGGAAGCCAGCGGCTCGTCTGCCATCACGTTCAACGCGGCGGGGCTCGATCCGGGCACGGTCGCGCAATACGGCGGCACCGCGCAGGCGAGCAACATCACCGCCTACCGCGTCGACGGCGATATCCTGACGGGCATGCAGGAAGGCCGCCTCGGCCCGATCAGCGACGCCACGGCCACGCTGATGCCGAAGGCGGTCGGCACCCCGGTGACGCTCGACGGGACCAGCGTGACCACCGTCGGCCGCCATTTGATGGGCGAGGTGTCGAACGGCCTGGGCGAGCAGGTTTCCAAGGACGAGCTGAATCTCGCCTCCCATCTGAACTCATCGAACTGATGCGATACAAGAATGCAATCGCCGCCGGCACCGTCGCCGCGCTGATCGGCGCGGCGCTGCCGCTCGGCTGGCCCACTCAAGCGCAAGGGATCACCATGACTGGCTTCAAACGCTATGCGCCGGAAGAATTCTTTTCGGGGCAGCAGCTCACGCTGGCCCAGGCCATTCACGACGGCAACCTCGGCAGCGTGCAGCAGCTCGCGCCGAAGACGGACCTGAACACGCCCGGCGCGAAGCACACCACGCTGCTGTCGTACGCCGTGCAGGAAATCGTGCCGGTCAAGAACGACGCGTCCAGCCCGCGCTACCAGATCATCTCGGTGCTGCTGAAGAACGGCGCCGATCCGAAGGCGAGCCTCGGCCCCGACGGCGGCTCGGTCGCCGAACTCTCGCTGCGCGCCGATACGCCGAACCTGCTGCGCGTGCTGCTGGACGGCGGCCTGGATCCGAACTGGCTCTATAACGGCGACACGCCGATGCTGTTCGAGGTGACCGAGAACAAGCTGCTGCCGCAACTGAAGGTGCTGATCGAACATAAGGCGAACGTCAACGCGCGCGATTCGCTCGGCAAGACGGCGTTGTTTCAGGCGACGATGATCCAGCAGTGGGACACCGTCGATTACCTGCTTGCTCACGGCGCCGATCCGAAGGTCGCCAGCGAGCTGGGCGTGTCGTACGGTTGGGTACTGCAGAACGAACTGAAGAATCACGCGACACCCGATTCGCCGGCCGCCGCGCGCATCGAGCAGATCCGCCGCAAGATCGTTGCGGCCGGCGCGCCGTGGCCGCCGCTCGATCCGAAGGCCCAGCGCGCGGCCATGCGCGCGCGCGGCGAGAAGGTCGTGACGCCGGCCGGTCAGGCCGACTGATGGCTGATCCGATCGAGGCGCTGTCGGCCGTTGGCCGGCGCGCGGTGCTGGGCGCGTCGGTGGTCGGCTATCTGCTGTCGCTGCTGCTGCCGGCGATGTATTTCGACAAGGAGCCGGCGCTGAGCGGCCTGGCGCTGCTCGGGCAGGGCTGGTTTGGTCTGCTGACGCTTAATCCGGCGTGGCTGGCCAATCCGCTCTACCTGTTCGCGGCCGTGCAGTTCGCGCGGCGCCGCGACGGCCGGGCCGCGGCGTTCGGCGGCGCCGCGCTGGCGTGCGCGCTGTGTTCGTTCTTCACGAAGGACTGGTATTTCAACGAGGCCAAAGCGACGCCGATCGCCGGCCTCGGGATCGGTTTTTATGTGTGGTTGCTGGCGCTGGCGGCGTTGCTGCTGGGCAGCCTGCGCCAGCGCCGGAGCGCCGCCGCGACGCACTGACTCGCGCGCGAGCCTTCGCTTCATTCGATTTTTTCTGACACGGGCAGTTTGCATGACGGATTCCGACAACCGTATCCGCATCCACGAAGGCAGCATCACGCTGCCGGCGGGTTTCGAGGATAGGACCACCAATCTCTTCGTGCCGGCCGACCTGGCCGCGCAGCCGAACCTCAGCATCGCGCGTGACTGGCTGAAGGACGGCGAAGCGCTGGACGCCTACGTCGATCGTCAGAGCGGGTTGCTCAAATCGCGGCTGCAGGGTTATCGCCTGATCGCGCGCGCGGCCGAGCGGCTCGGCGCGGAAGACGGCGGCATCGCCGGCGAACGGATCGACACCGCCTACCGCAACGGCGCGAAAACTGTGTTCCAGCGGCAGGCGGCGTTCGTCGTCGCGCCGGGGCGCGTGTTGATCTTCACGGCGTCGAGCGGGAGGAGCTTCGGCGACACCTACAACGCACTCTGGCGGGACTGGCTCGACAGCTATCGGCCGGATGCGCCGGAACCGGCACCGAACCAGGCCTGACCCGCGCAAAGGAGACGTATCGTGTACGAAGCGGCCCGCGTCACCGATCCGATCGAGCACACCAGCGCGCTCACCGGCTTTCTGGTGGGCGCCGTCCTCGGCATCGCCCTGATTGCCGCCGTGGCGTTCGCCACGTTCACCTGCGGCTTCGGCGTGGCGCTGCTGGCCGGCATGGCCGCCGGCATCGGCGCGCAGGTGCTGTTGTCGCTAGGGGAATCGATCGGGAAGATGTTCAGTTCGCAATCCGGCGCAATCACGCTCGGCTCGCCGAACGTCTACGTGAACGGCAAGCAGGCCGCCTACGCCACGCTCAGCAGCGTGACGTGCAGCAAGCACAACCCGACGCCGCTCGTCGCGCAGGGCTCCACCAACATCTTCATCAACGGCAAGCCGGCCGCCCGCAAGGACGACAAGATCACCTGCGGCGCGACTATCTCGGACGGCTCGCACGACACCTATTTCCACGGCGGCACCCAGACCTGCCTGCCGATCGACGACGAAGTGCCGCCGTGGCTGCGCACCGCCACCGACTGGGCGTTCGCGCTGGCCGGGCTGGTGGGCGGGCTCGGTGGCCTGCTCAAGGAAGCGGGCGGGCTGTCGCGCGCGGTGATGCCGTGCGCGGCGAAGTTCATCGGTGGCTACGTGCTCGGCGAGGCGGCGAGCCGCTACGTGATCGGCCCGGCCATCAACAGCGCGATCGGCGGGATGTTCGGCAACCCGGTGGACGTCACCACCGGGCGCAAGATCCTGCCGGCCGAATCGGAAACCGATTACGTCGTGCCCAGCCCGATGCCGGTGGCGATCCGGCGCTTCTATTCGAGCGACCTCGATTACGTCGGCACGCTCGGGCGAGGGTGGGTGCTGCCGTGGGAACTGCGGCTGCACGCGCGTGACGGTCGGCTCTGGTACACCGACGCGCAGGGGCGCGAGGCCGGCTTCCCGATCCTGAAGCCGGGGCAGGCCGCGTTCAGCGAGGCCGATCAGCGCTATCTGACCTGCACGCCGGATGGCCGCTACATCCTCCACGACGTCGGCGAAACCTATTACGACTTCGGCCGCTACGAGCCGGGCTCGGGCCGCATCGGCTGGGTGCGCCGGATCGAGGATCAGGCCGGCCAGTGGTGCCAGTTCGAGCGCGACAGCCGTGGCCGCGTGCGTGAAATCCAGACCTGCGGCGGCTTGCTGGCCGTGCTCGATTACGAGCCGGAGCACGAGCGGCTCGCCGAGGTGTCGCTCGTCAGCGGCGATCAGCGCCGCCTCGTCGTGGCCTACGGCTACGACGAAAACGGCCAGATGGCCTCCGTGACCGACGCGAACGGCGCGGTGGTGCGCCGCTTCACCTATGCCGACGGGCGCATGACGAGCCATTCGAACGCGCTCGGTTTCACCTCGGGCTATACGTGGAAGGCCATCGACGGCACGCCGCGAGTGGTCGCCACCCATACCAGCGAGGGCGAGGCCTGGGCGTTCGAGTACGACATCGAAGGCCGCCGCACCCATGTGCGGCATGCCGACGGCCGCCACGCGCAATGGCGCTACGACGCGCAATTCCAGATCGTCGAGTACCTCGATTTCGACGGCCGTCGCTACGGGCTCAAGTACAACGATGCCGGCATGCCCGTGATGCTGGCGCTGCCCGGCGAACGAACCGTGATGTTCGAATACGACGACGCCGGCCGCATCGTTGCCGAAACCGATCCGCTCGGCCGCACCACGAAAACGCGCTACGACGGCAACAGCATGCGGCCCGTCGAGATCATCTTGCCCGACGGCAGCGCCTGGCACGCCGAATACGACCGGCAGGGCCGGCTGCTCGTCACCCGTGATCCGCTCGACCGGGAGAATCGCTACGAATATCCGAAGGCACTGAGCGCGCTGCCGGTGGCGCATGTCGATGCGCTGGGCGGGCGCAAGACGTTCGAGTGGAACCGGCTCGGCGAGCTGGTGGCGTACACCGATTGCTCGGGCAAGACCACGCGCAATTTTTTCGATGCATTCGGCCTGCCGCTCGCGCGCGAGAACGCCCTCGGGCACCGCGTGTCGTTCGACCTGCGCCCGACCGGCGAGGCGCGCCGGGTCACCTATCCCGACGGCAGTTCCGAAAGCTACGAGTACGACGCCGCCGGGCTGATGATCCGGCACATCGGGCTGGGCGGCCGGACGCAGACGTCGCTGCGCAATGCGCGCGGGCAACTCGTCGAGGCGGTCGATCCGGCTGGGCGGCGAACCCGCTACCACTACGACGCCGAAGGGCGGCTGCGCGAGCTGCAACAGGGGCACGCGCGCTACGCGTTCGCGTACAGCGCAGGCGGGCGGCTCATCAGCGAAACGCGGCCCGACGGCGTGCTGCGCCGCTTCGAATACGGCGAGGCCGGCGATCTGACGGCGCTCGAGATTGTCGGTACGGCCGATGATCGCGCTCCAGACAATCGCCCGGTGCGCACGATCCGCTTCGAACGCGACCGGATGGGCAACCTGTGCGTGCAGCACACGCCTACCGAAGTGACGCGCTACGCGCGCGACACCGGCGGCCGCCTGCTCGAAGTCGCGAGCGTGCCGACCGCGGCCGGGCTGGCGCTCGGCATCGCGCCCGACACGCTGACGTTCGAATACGACAAGGCCGGGCGGCTGACCGCCGAACACGGCGCGAACGGCAGCGTCCGATACACGCTCGACGGGCTCGACCACGTGATGAAGCTCGCCTTGCCACACGAGCAGACGCTGCAGATGCTGCGCTACGGCTCGGGGCACGTGCACCAGATTCGCCACGGCGACCAGGTCGTTAGCGATTTCGAGCGCGACGACCTGCATCGCGAGTTGACGCGCACGCAGGGCCGCCTGACCGAGCGGACCGCCTACGACCTGCTGGGCCGCAAGATCTGGCAATCGGCCGGCTTCCAGCCCGACGCGCTTGCGCGTGGGCAGGGCCAGCTGTGGCGCAACTATGGCTACGATGCCGCCGGCGAACTGGCCGAGAGCAGCGACAGCCTGCGCGGCAGCACGCAGTTCAGCTACGATCCGGCCGGCTATCTGACGCAGCGCGTCAACACCGCCGACCGGCAGCTCGAATCGTTCGCCTGGGACGCCGCCGGCAACCTGCTCGACGATGCGCAACGCAGCAGCCGCGGCTATGTCGAGGGCAACCGGCTGCGCATGTGGCAGAACCTGCGCTTCGACTACGACGCGTTCGGCAATCTCGCGACCAAGCTGCGCGGCGCGAATCAGCGCCAGCAGTTCACCTACGATGGGCAGGATCGGCTCGTGGCCGTGCGCACGCAGGGCGCGCGCGGCGTTGTGGAGACGCGTTTCGCCTACGATCCGCTCGGGCGGCGCATCGCCAAGACCGATACGACGCTCGACGTGCGCGGCGTAACGCTGCGCGAGGAAACGAAGCGGTTCGTATGGGAAGGGCTGCGGCTCGCGCAGGAGGTGCGCGACACCGGCGTGAGCAGCTACGTGTACAGCCCGGATGCGCCTTACACGCCTGCGGCGCGGGTCGATGCCATGCTGGCCGAGGCGATGGCCGCCGCCGCCATCGAGCAGGCGCGGCGGCCGGCCCGGATCTATCACTTCCATACCGACCTGGTAGGCGCGCCGCTCGAGGTGACGGACGAGGCGGGCGAGCTGGCCTGGGCCGGGCGCTACGGCGCCTGGGGGCGGGTCGAGACGGATGCCAGCCTGCTGCCGGCCGCGCGGACAGAGCAACCGCTGAGGTTCGCTGGGCAGTACGCCGACGAAAGCACGGGGCTGCACTACAACACGTTCCGGTTTTATGATCCGGATGTCGGTCGGTTTGTCAGTCAGGATCCGATCGGGTTGTACGGTGGGGAGAATTTATACGCCTACGGCCGCAACGCCCAACGATGGATCGATCCGTGGGGTTGGTGTTCGGTCAAATTGAGCAACAACATGGAAAAATCGGGCGTCACGCGCCCGGCAAACTCCGCAGCGCACCATATCGTGGGAGATACTTCGAAAGAAGCTGCACCGGCTCGCGCCATTCTTGCAAAATATGGCATTGATGTAGATTCCGAATTGAATGGCGTGTTCTTGCCGAATCGAAACAATTCCGACGATCTCGGGGGGATATTGCACAATGGCAAGCATCCAAATACTTACTTCCAAAAGGTCAATCAACTTATTCAGAATGCCGACTTGGGCGGAAAACAAGCCGTTCTTGATCAGCTTCAAACTATAAGGGAGACGTTGCAAAATGCCTCCAGGGATATGCCATGGAGGTCCGTTCTTTCTGAATTGTGAGTGCGTATGACTACTGTATATGGTTTGAGGCAGGACGATGCATATCAGGCGCTGGTGCAGGTCGATAGCGATGGCGAAGTTGCGTACGACACGAGCATAGCCATACGTGCAACCGCCCTGTGTGGACGAGCGTTCGGGGAGGAGTACAAGCCCGTCGAGCTTTCATGGGGCTCTCCCCGACGAAAGAAAAACAGTGATATTCACACCCTGCTGTCGCCATTTCTTGTATTCAGCAAGAAATCTTTCGACGCGTTGAGCCCTCTGTTGCGAGGGGCAGGAGAAGTGCTGCCGGTCGAGACGCCAGCGGACGACATGTTGGGTTTTCACGTGACCAGAGCGCTTGAGGGCGCCGTCGACATGGAGAAGTCCAAATACAAGGTTTATCCTCAAGCCACGATTTTCAATAAAATTGTTCTTTTGGAACATCAGGTTCGGGATATCGATATATTCAGGCTGAAGGAAAGCCCCGCGACAGTATTTGTCTCCGAAAAATTCAAAGTCCTCGTTGAGGAAAGCAAGCTGAAGGGGTTCGATTTCGGAGAAGTGGTATCAATTTCTTCTGAAAGTTAGGTGTTTCATTTCCGCTTCTCAAGGCCACGAGGCAGCATGGCCGTGATCGAGGCTGCGTTCGATAAACAAGGCGAGCCGGGCTGGACGAGGGGCGGCAGCGCTTGATCACTACCTCCGAGTTGTTGATCGTCTACGTGGTGTTCTGCAAGGTGCCCGATTCGAAGGTATGGCCCGCCTCGAATCGCTACCTGTTCGACGACTTCGGGAACCCGAGACAGCTTTCCGTTCATGCTCACCGGGCCATTTCGGGCCACGGAAGGCGTGCCGGAGGAGATCCTCCGCAGCCTGGGTGCGGCCGGCCGGCGGGCGCTCGAGGTGTGGATGGCGGTGTTCCGGGAGGGTCAGGCGCGGATGGCCGCAGCGCCGGTCCTCGCGAGCCCCCGCCTGCGACTGGACGCGCTGGTGAGCGTGCTCGATGCGGCGGGCGACACGCTCGCGTCAACGGAAGTGGACGTGCTCTAGGAGCGGCTGTAGGCAGTGGAGCAATCGCTTCGCCGGGCTGGCCATGCATGCCTGGCGACGAAGAAGCGGCCGCCGGCGCCCGTCGGCCAACACCACCTGGCCGAGAAACAGCAGGCGTCGAACGAAGCCCGCCACACCGCGCAAACGCGGCTTCACAAACCCACGTGCTACCGCTGTCCACGAAAGCCGTGGATCGTAAGCGATCGAATAACGACGCCCTTGTGTAGAAATCGCTGCACTCTGATGCTACGTGTCCACGTGGACAGCTGGCATCAGAGTGTATGAGTGAAAAACAAGACTTGCGTAGCCGACTGGTTGTTGGCCGAAAACGAGATGGCCGTCGAGAATACGACGATGCTGCCCGCGACGAGTTGGTGCAACTTTGTCTGCAGCCTGGTGTGTCGATAGCGCGAACGGCAATGGAGCACGATCTAAATCCAAATCTGCTGCGCAGCTGGGTCGCCCGCCATCAAAAGATACAGGCCCAGATCGAGCACGATCGGGTAGCTCGGTCGCCTGCAATTTCCGACGGCGTCACAATCGATATTCCCAATACATCACCAGCATTCGTGCCAATCGCGTCGATTTCCGCATTGCCGCCAGCACTTCCGCCTGATCCACCACCTTTGGAGAAATCGATGGCGCTCTCCTTGCATGTGCGCCTGTCCAATGGTGTCGAATTCGATCTTGGTGAGGCGGGCGTCGATGAACTGGCCACGGTGATCCAGATGCTGGGGAGGCTGCCTTGTTCCGGTTCGACGAAGGGCTGAAGGTCTACCTGCATCGCGACCCGGTCGACTTCCGAATGGGCATCAACGGACTGTCGATTCTGGTCGAACAGGCGATGCGTCTGAACCCGATGACCTCGGCGCTGTTCGTGTTCGGCAATCGCCGTCGTGATCGCATCAAGATCCTTGGCTGGGGTGGCAACGGCTTCTGGTTGCTGCTCAAACGACTCGAAGCCGACCGCTTCATCTGGCCGAACGGAGGAGACACAATCACGCTCAGCGCCGAACAGTTGCACTGGCTGCTCGACGGCATTGACCTGGCCGTGATCCAGAAGCATCCCCAGCGATATTACGCGCGGATGAGCTGAACACCACGCAGGTGGCATGGTCTAATCGGCCATGCCGAATAGACCCGTCATGTTGAGCGCGGAGGAGTACGAAGCGCTGATTGCCGCGAGCGCCGAACGCGATGCGCTGCGTGGTGAGCTTCGACTCGTGACGGCCCAGCGCGATCTGGCCGAAGAGAAGCTGCGGGCCTACAAGCACGAACTGTTCGGCGCCTCTAGCGAGGCGCGCCATGCCGACCAACTCGGCTTGTTCAACGAAGCTGAAGCATTGGCCACCACTACCAATGCGCCCGCGCGCGAGGACGCGCCCGGCACGTCTGTCGCCGCCCACACGCGAGGCAAGCGCGGACGCAAACCACTCGATCCGAACTTGCCGCGCGAGGTCGTGCGGCACGAACTACCCGAGTCTGAACGATTCTGCGCGCACGACGGCTATGCCCTCGTGGAGATCGGCGTCGAGACGAGCGAACAGCTTGACGTGATCCCCGAGCAGGTCCGCGTCGTTCAGCACCAGCGTGTCAAGTACGCGTGCCCGTGCTGTGATCTCGGCATCAAGGTCACGCCCGCGCCAGCGCGTATCATCCCGCGCGGGTTGCTCACGGAATCCGCGCTAGCGTGGATCATCACTGGCAAGTACCAGTACGGTATGCCACTGTATCGCCAAACCACGCTGCTGCGTCGCTTCGGCGGCGACATCTCGTCGAACACGCTGGCCGCCAGCGTGGTGCGGGTGGGACTGGCCACGCAGCCGGTGATCAACCTGATGCGCGACGCGCTGCTCGAATCGGACCTGATCTACGGCGACGAGACAACGTTCCAAGTGCTGAAGGAGCCAGGACGCAGGCCGCAGGGGAAGAGTTACCTGTGGGCGCAGGTCAACGGCTCGGGGCCGCCAGTACGGATGTTCTCGTACTCGCCGGGGCGCGGCGCCCAGCACGCGCAGAAGCTCTATGCTGGCGTGCACCCTGGCACCGTGCTGATGACTGATGGGTACGAGCTCTACAACGGAATCGCCCACGATCACCAGCTCGTGCATCTCGGATGCTGGGCACACGTGCGCCGCGGCTTCATCAAGGCCGAGGAGTCGGTGCCGAAGGCTGCACGCTCGCCGGATCTGCTGGCCACGCGCTTCGTCGTGCTGATCGGCAAGCTGTTCGCGGCCGAGGCGCGCAGCGCGAAGTGGAAACCCGAATGTCGGCGGCGACTGCGTGCGCGATACAGCACCCGCGTGCTCGGCATCATCGAGCGCATGCTGGTCGAGCATCTACCGGGCGTCGTGCCGTCGAGTCTGCTCGGCAAGGCATTGCAGTATCTAAGCGGACAGTGGCCCAAACTGGTTCGCTACGTCGAAAACGGTACCTGGCCGATCTCGAACAACCTGTGCGAGAACGCGATCCGACCGTTCGTCGTCGGACGCAAGGGCTGGCTGTTCTCCGATACGGTAGCCGGCGCACAGGCCAGCGCCAATCTCTACTCACTGGTCGAGACCTGCAAGGCGAATGGCATCGACCCATACCGCTATCTCGTCTGGCTGTTTGCTAATCTGCCGCACGCTTCAACCGCTGACAGCTACGCGGCCCTGCTGCCTTGGGCGTCACCATACAATAACCAACCGACTGGCGAGCCACCGAGTACGAGCCCTTAGCAGTGAACGATGGTTACGCGAGGCCAGCGATTGCGATACTGCTTCTCTTGTACCCGCTGCCGATACGTCGCGACACTGACTCGCTCGGGATTCCGACGAACCACCATGGCGAACAAATCATCCAGCCCATACGGTGCAAGAACCTTGAGCGTGTCATCAGGAAGTAGAGTCAACCCGACTGCGGTTGCATACTCTGGCCACGACGCGACGGCGGCCTCCAGCGACTTCAATGGTGGCACGGCGTAACCCAAAGCCGCCTCGAACCAGGTATGAACGGCGGCTTGATTGGTGACCTCCCATGGCAATTGGGGGTGCATCCTGCTTAGATGAGACTGAAACGTTGCGTCGCGCTCTGCAGAAAGATCAGCGCCATCGAAGTACGCAACATCGACGTCACGCAATGCTGACGATGTCTCCAATCCATGCAAAGAGTCCCAGACGAGGTTCCGTACGGCACCAGCACCAATGCACCAGGAGGGTAGATTCAGGGACCGGACTGCAACCAGTGCAGGCCAAAACCATGAAGACTCTCGCGCAAGGGCAACGAGGTGTGCTTCGAAATCAGTTGATGGCATGGGCGAAGAGTCCGCTGGGTAGAGGCGACGATCTGCCGCTGAGCAAACTCGCCGCTCACGGCAAGTCGATCTTAACCGAGTGTGACGCAGATGGAGGAGAGAGGCGTCCTTTACCGACCGCTTACCGTGGATCGATGGCGCAGGAGTGTCACAGGGAGCTCGTGGCGCTCGCCGCGGAACAGGGAACCGAGCACCGCATCGAGCTGCTACTGCGGCTGGCCACCATCTCGCGGCTCATCGCGGAAGAGCGCACAACGAGAGGATCGACGCGGTGCAGATCAAGGAGCTGATGAGCGCGCTGCCGGCGACGCTTGCGCGGGGCCATGCAACGGGACGTTGGTTCATCGATGAGATGCATCAGGATCTGTGCGCGGCGCTGGCGATCGCGCACGACAGCCAACTGCGGATGGGCCTCAATTCGGTGGGCGCGTGGGAGGCCGGCCATCAAACCCGCCGGTAATCCGTTCGGCGGACGGCCGCACACTCACCCGCACGCAGTGGCGGTCCGCGCTGCGAGTGCAACTCGCCTTCAGACGGCTCGTCGATGGCTTGGGTGACCCACGTTGAACGAAGCCGCGCAGGCGCGCGACGGACTCCTGTTCCCGACCATCACGACGACGCCTTGGGGGCTTGACCAAAGTCCCCGCTGGGGATAAACAGTGAAACCTCGAGAATCCCGATATTGAAGGGTTAGATGGCCGCAACCAGACAGTATTCTGACCTCCCTCAACAGGAGTTCTTGCGCTACGCGATGGAGCAACTAGAGATGACGCGCGATGAGTTCGCGGCGCGTGTAAGCGTCGCTAGACGCACCCTGGATAAATGGCTCTTGCCTAGCGAATCTCCGGACTTTCGGAGCATGCCCGACATGGGCCGCTCTTACGTGCGAGAGATTCTGGAGTGGGAGAAGAAAAAGGCTTGACTGTCCCCAGTGGGGATATATTATGTAATCACGCATCGGCACCTCGGCCGATGAACAACCAAAGTAAATCGGAAACAATGGGGAGCAGGAAATTGACGCGCGGCACGGTCGCTCGGGATGTCTTCGACGTTGCGGTGTTTCGAACTCAAAAGACGCGCGCGCAGTGCGTTTCAATGACGACGCCTGGTACACGAGTGACGTGGTGTAGTCTAAAAGAATGGATCGCGGGGTGGAGGCAGATCAATGCGCGCGCGGCAAGTTCGAAGAAGCACCAGCAGCGTGCTGCGCACGTCGCCGTGCTTGCCTCGAACATTGGTGTCGTCAATCGCGAGATGGATATTGAGACGCTTGCAGCAGCCAAGCAACTCATTGAGCGCGAAAACATGCTGCCGCCTCGCGGTAACCGAGAAGGGCACCCTGCGACCGAAATCCTTCAACGTGTTGGCACGGTTCTTAACGAACGCCGACGAGGAGGAAGCAAAGCTGGCGTCGGCGTCCGCGTGTACAAGACGAGACTAAAGGTCGCGGCCTGAGTAAATATGGCGGCTACGGCAGGCAATGGGAAAGAGCCAGGCTGTGCGTCGCCACGGTGATGTAGCGCTGATATGGAATCAATGATGGAACTGAAGAGAAGTACGCGCGTAGTGATTTTTTGCTTCGCACTCTCGTGTCTCGGCTGGATCGTTGGCCAGAACGCGATTCCGCATTGGCTGCAAGTTCTCCTGCTCGTCACGCTGGCCTCGGGTTTCGTTCTCTCAGTCGTTCTTTCCTACAAAGGCAAGTGAGCGGTATGAAGCGATGACGCATATTTGCTACGGGAGCTGGGCGATCTCGGCCCCGCAGTCGAGGACCAACAGATCTACGAAAACGGCGGTCGTACCCGCTTGGAGGAAAATCATGGAAAGGGCTGAGGCCGAAAACAAACGGGTCGAGGGCATTCTCTTTGAGGCGCACGGTCCGTGGGACACGGTGACAGTGATCGGAATTCCATTCATGCACGCCAATCGATTGTGGGCCGTTCACCAGAAGATCAACAGCCGTAGCTTATGGACGCGGTGGGTGGTATCGGATGTTGAGACTGGTCGGGCGGTGCCGCGAGTCGCTGAAGATGATCCGGAGACTGCCCGAACAGCGGCGATCGCTGTGATTGATGCTGCTGGAGCGTCAAAGATTAATGCGGCAGTCCGTGCGGCTCGCTCGGGCGGGAAGCGGCACAACTTCACGCAGTCATAGTGCCGTTGGTCTTCAAATAGATTGGAAAGCGACAATGAAGCTCAGTTCGATGTTCAAGTGGGCGAAGGACCTCGTCGGCAAGCCGGAACCGAGCGGCGTATTCAAGCTCGGACATGGCGTCGCGGCGCCGACGACAGGCATGGGGAAATCGCCTTTCAGCGATGCCATCGTAAAGACGCTCGCCTCAATTGGAGCGTGCTCCGGCGATATCGTTGAGGTCAACGAGTTTGGTGCAGCACGCGTGGTCGGTCGCCGTCCTCAATTGGCGAGCGGGCGGCCTGATGCGTCGGAGCAAGCGATTCGTGAAGCGCTCCGAAGGATCTATGGCAACGATGCCGCAGGCCTCGACAACGTGACGGTGACCGCGGGAGCGAACGTTGTCGTGTTCCGCAGGACCAAAAACGCGTAGGAGAACAATCGTGAAACTTGACGACGCCACCGTGAACGCATTCGCCACCGGATCATCTTCACTGGCACAACCGGACGAAGTGGCAAAGATGGCGAAAGAACTGAAGGCCGCCCGCCGCCTTATCGCAACGTTCGGCTTGATGCTGATTGGGTGCCGCGAGCAGTCGTTCGCCGGCTGGCAGAACGGAAACGGAACCGATGTCGGTGACAAAATCGATGCCGCCCGGCGTGCCTACGACAAAGTTTGATGGAAACCGCGGAAACCAATATGGATTTGGTTGGGTAGGGAGTTGGTATCGCGGGCATTCTCGTAGCGGTCTACGGAATCGTTGATGCGCGCCGCGAGCGAAGCACGCGCGAGAAAGCGGTAGTCGTCGTGAACCGTCTCGTGGGGCGGTAGAATGGCTTGCTGATCGGGCTGAAACCAACGTTGGCCGGTGATGCCCGGGCTACGGCGGCCGTCGACGATGGGCTGGACGCGATCAAACTCTCTTCCGACGACCTCGATAAGGTCTAGTCGGACACGAAGGAAAACGCCGGGCTGGCCGGCACTAGAAAGCGCCAGCGGAGTTGGCGTCGAGGGGAAGATCATGAGTGAAGTACGGTTGTCGTTTGGCGAAGACACTTACATGCGTTCGGTACTCAAGGAAGCAGGACGCATCGCTGCTGGCACTCTCGTGTCCTTCGACCACACGGGGGGGCGTGCTGTCTCTGGGCTCGCGAAGAAAGGTTTGGTCGTCCGTCTCGATGGCGAGGTCCAGATCACTGACGCTGGCGCGATGTGGCTCGCGACTTAACGGATATGAGACGGAGGGGCATCGACCTGACCAACACCACGGAAAGCGGCGGTCGTGCCGGCACGAAGGAAAATTACTGCAAATGAACATTAGCGAAACCAAATTCGAGTCGGTCGTTCAGACGATGGTTGCACTTCTCGAGGCGAAATTCTCGGACGTCACGATCATCACGAAAAGTGGCGATCAGGCGCCCTTCTGTTTGCCGATCGTGACGGCGTGGGATGCACTGCGGGGTGCTCTTGCAGCGAGCGGAATCTCCGTGGGAGGAGAGGACAGGGTGTTCAATGTATCGGCCAATAAGGGGCGGAACTACGTCGTCACGTTGGGCGCTGCATCCACGCCCAGGGTGGTCCAGTCGAAGGTCTGTCGGGACTTCGGGACGCCCTACCTACGCACGATCTGGACTGTGGAATCCGGAAAAGCAATGTCATTACATGTAGCTTGCGCAGTGCGTGCTGCAGTGGCGATGGCCGAGCAGCAGTGACAAAGGAAAACGCCAAAGGAACTGGCAATGACAAGCACAATCGCTTCTTCGCAGTCACTCAAATACGGCTGGGCCAGCCTGTGGCGGGCACACACTTCCTTGCCACGCGAGATGGCGTCCGATGAGTTCACTGTCTTTGTTCGAGCGATCGGCCGCGAGGAAGCTCACGCAGCGATGGGGCGCGTGATCCTGGCAATGTATCCGAACGCCGATCTGGAAAGTGCCTACTACAACCTGACGTCAGCGCGCGAACTGGTTGAGCAGGGCGTTTCCCCTCTTGAAAACGACCGCCTCTTTGAAACGGGTTGGCAGGGCAACCGTGTTGAAAGTTGGGTGAACAAGCCAGTCTTCGCGGTGCCGGACGCTGCTGAATTGTTCGTGGCATGGGCGAGCGCCCGGCAAACCGGCTCGTGACGGAAAACCGCATCGTGAAGACAGCGCCTCTCGCCGACGGGGAATATTGGGCTGTGTGTCGCGAGCGCAACGTCATTTCTGCCGCCGCGAATGGACATAGCCTGGTGTTCCCGAAAGCGAGGATGACCGTGAAAGACGGTTGGGCTTTTTTCCACCGCGACGGCGTAGAAATTTGGAGTTGCAATGCTTCGTACGCGGAAGCGCAATTCGACGTACACAAGGCATAGGAAAACGCTCATGGATAATCATCAAGAACGCGTGCGCGAAGTAATGGCTCGGGCCATTTGCTCCGCGTGTGGAGAGAAGCCAGAGCATTCAGGCGATGCGCGCGGCAACGCACTCCGTTGGCAAGACTACGAGTGTATCGCCCAGGCTGTCCTCGCGGAACTGCAGGCGGCCGAAATGGGCGAGCCGGGGCGTAGCTCTGTAGCGCACCTCGCGAATGTCATCGCGCGAACGTGCGATGAAAGCCTCGATCACGCGTGGATGTACGAGCGTGCGGCAGGCGACGCGTTGCGCGCCTATGCTGTCCGCTGAGATAGGAAAACGCCGGGCGTCGGCACCAGGAAAAATGCACGTACTCAAACCTCTTTCACATCTGATGCTACGCAAGCACCTCTTCGCTTGCATTGCGGCTTCAGGAGTATTTCTGTCCGCGTGCGGCGACAACGATAGCCAAGCGACGGAGCAGGCGTCGTCGCAAACGACCACGGCACCGGCCAAGGCGAAAGAACTGAGCTCCGACATGGCGACAGCATGGGTGCGAGCCGTTGATAGCCGCAAGACCGACGACGGCTCGACGGTCTCGCAAGTTCTAGCTTATGTGCAGGCCAAACGACCGTCGCGGTTCAAATACCGGGCGCTCACTGGTGGCGACGACATAGGTTACAGCGGCGCCACTGGAGAGCCCGACTCGGTGAGCATCACCTATTGGATTGGGTCCAAGCGCGGGGAGGGCGATAGCTATGTCGATCTTGGCTACGACATGACCCCGCAAGGGCAAGTGATTCCCCCGTCGGGGAAAACCACGCCCGCCATATTGGCGCTCGAAGGCGGAAAACAATCATTTCTGAAGTGGATCGATAACGCCTACGACGAGGATTGCCGAGATATGGAAACACACAAACTCACGTGCTGATTGTCGGGCGCTAAAGCTCGTCCAGACCTTGATTGGAGCTTCTAGCCTCAAGGCCCTTAAAAGTCTGGTGGACGCCAATCCCCTAACGCTCGCTCCCGTTGCACGTGGAGTGATTTGATGGGTAAGGCGCTCGCATGAATCGCGGGCGGTGCCCACGATAAATTGTTGGGATCGGCGATATGGAGCGCGAGATGCAAGCATCGGAACTGGAGACTCTAGAGGAAGCCCGAAGAATTGCAGCGGCGCTAAGAGCCGCGCTTCCCAAGGAAGTGGACGCTGTCAAGCAGGGCATAACGCACAAGACACTTTTCTACCTGATCGTCGCGCGTGAGTCGTTGCTCCATCGCGTGTCAGGTTTAGCCGACGACACCTTCTCGTTGATTGATGCTGGTCAAAATCTTGGGGCCGCAATACTTTCGAGGTCAATGTTGGAGTCGACTGCGGTCTTGGGGTTCGGTAGTCCCCCCGTTTTTAACGGCGGTCAGAAGTAGAGGTTATGGCGCGATAAGCAACTTCTGTTTCGGCGGTACGCCGCCAATGGCCGTGTTCGGGCGTTCGTGATTGTATGACCACAGCCACTTCGTCGCATACTCCTGAACGTCGGCCACGGTCTCGAAGAGGTAATGGGCGAGCCAGTCGTATCGAACCGTTTTGTTGTAAGTATGCGGTCTTTTAATGACGCCCCTCAGCGGTTGAGAGCAGCAGGCATTCTCCAAGGCATGAGATCGGCGTAGTCGTCGGCGGTTGCAGCGAGCGGCAACCTGGTGAACAGCCAGACTAGATAGCGGTATGGGTCGACGCCATTCGCCTTGCAGGTCTCGACCAGTGAGTAGAGATTGGCGCTGGCCTGCGCACCGGCAACCGTATCCGAGAACAGCCAGCCCTTGCGGCCGACGACGAACGGCCGGATCGCGTTCTCGCACAGGTTGTTCGAGATCGGCCAGTTGCCGTTCTCGACGTAGCGGACCAGCTTGGGCCACTGTCCGCTCATGTACTGCAATGCCTTGCCGAGCAGACTCGACGGCACGATGTCCGGCAGATGCTCGACCAGCATGCGCTCGATGATGGAGAGCACGCGGGCGCTGTATCGGGCGCGCAGTCGCTGCCGGCGTTCGGGCGCCCACTTCGCACTGCGCGCCTCGGCTGCGAACAGCTTACCGATCAGCACGACGAAGCGTGTGGCCAGCAGATCCGGTGAGCGTGCCGTCTTCGGCACCGACTCCTCAGCCTTGATGAAGCCGCGGCGCACGTGTGCCCAGCATCCGAGATGCACGAGTTGGTGATCGTGGGCGATGCCGTTATAGAGCTCGTAGCCATCCGTCATCAGCGCAGTGCCGGGCTGTACGCCGGCATACAGCTTCTGCGCATGCTGGGCGCCGCGCCCCGGCGAGTACGAGAACATCCGTACCGGCGGCCCTGAGCCGTTGACCTGCGCCCATAGGTAGCTCTTCGCCTGCGGTCTTCGTCCCGGCTCCTTCAGCACCTGGAACGTGGTTTCGTCGCCGTAGATCAAGTTCGATTCGAGCAGCGCGTCGCGCATCAGGTTGATCACCGGCTGCGTGGCGAGCCCCACCCGCACCACGCTGGCGGCCAGCGTGTTCGACGAGATGTCGCCGCCGAAGCGACGCAGCAGCGTGGCCTGGCGATACAGTGGCATACCGTACTGGTACTTGCCGGTGATGATCCACGCCAGCGCGGATTCCGTGAGCAGCCCGCGCGCAATGATGCGCGCTGGTGCCGGCGTAACCTTGATACCGAGATCACAGCACGGGCAGGCGTACTTGACCCGCTGGTGCTGAACGACGCGCACCTGCTCGGGAATCACGTCGAGCTGTTCGCTCGTTTCCACGCCGATCTCGACGAGAGCATGGCCATCATGCGCGCAGAACCGTTCGGACTCGGGCAACTCGTGCCGCACGACCTCGCGCGGCAGGTTCGGATCGAGGGGTTTGCGCCCGCGCTTGCCTCGCGTGTGGGCGGCGACCGATGTGCCGGGCACGTCCTCGCGCGCGGGCGCGTCGGTAGCCGTCGCAAGTGCCTCGGCTTCGTTGAACAGGCCGAGCTGATCGGCATGGCGCGCTTCGCTCGATGCGCCGAACAGTTCGTGCTTGTAGGCCCGCAGCTTCTCTTCGGCCAGATCGCGCTGAGCCGTCACGAGCCGAAGCTCACCGCGCAGCGCATCGCGTTCGGCGCTCGCGGCAATCAGCGCCTTGTACTCCTCGGCGCTCAACATGACGGGGTTGTTCGGCATGGCCGATTAGACCATGTCACCCGCGTGGTGTTCAGCTCATCCGCGCGTAATATCGCTGGGGATGCTTCTGGATCACGGCCAGGTCGATTCCGTCGAGCAGCCAATGCAACTGCTCAACGCTGAGCGTGATCGTGTCGCCTCCGTTCGGCCAGACGAAGCGGTCGGCTTCGAGTCGCTTGAGCAGCAACCAGAAACCGTTGCCGCCCCAGCCGAGGATCTTGACTCGATCACGACGGCGGTTGCCGAAGACGAACAGTGCCGAGGTCATAGGGTTCAGGCGCATCGCCTGTTCGACCAGGATCGACAGCCCGTTGATGCCCATGCGGAAGTCGACCGGATCGCGATGCAGGTAGACCTTCAGCCCTTCGTCGAACCGGAACACGGCAGCCTCCCGAGCATCTGGACGAGTATCGTCAGCTCATCGAAGTTCGCCTGGCTCAACTCCAAGGAAACGCCGTTTGGTAAGTGCACATTCAGCGAGAACACTGCAGCCGATATAGCCGGAGTGGGGGCAGCTGCAGAGGTGACGACCTGCATAAAGGCGGATTCCTCAGGCACGGAAGCCGTCGACAACTCGACGCGAGCCTCTCGTGACGACTCCGTCGCGGAGCTGACTATCTCGCCCGCGGCTTGTTCGCGCTGATACTTGGAAATCCACGTCCGAACGAGGTTCGGATTGATGTCGTGTTCCATGGCCGTCCGCGCGATAGACACCCCAGGCTTCAGACACGCCTGTATCAACTCGCGCTTCGCATCCTCGTCGTACTTGCGCCGTCCGTCTCGCTTGAGATCGACCACCAACCGGCTCTGCAAACCTCCATCTTGCTCGTTCATGCACACCTGTCCACGCTCATTGAACATGGACACGTAGCCTCGGGGAATCAGCCTCGCCGTGCAATGGCGTCCTTCAAAGACCGCTTACTGTTGTAACGCTCGATGTACGCGTTCTATTGTGGCTTGCCGGGCTGGATAAACTGCAGAACGATGCCGCGTCGAGCGGCCCAGTCCCTGAGCGCATCGCTGACATATTCCGGTCCGTTGTCGCAGCGGATCTTCAGCGGCTTGCCGCGCCATTCGATCACCTGATCCAGGGACCGGATAACACGTAGCGCCGGCAACGAGAAGTCCACCTCGATGCACAGGCCTTCCCGGTTGAAGTCGTCAATCACGTTGAACAGCCGGATGCTACGCCCATCGGCAAGCTGATCGTGCATGAAATCCATTGACCAGCACTCGTTCAGTGCCTGCGGCACGGCCAGTGGTTCCGGTTGCTCACGCATCAGTCGTTTGCGTGGCTTGATCCGCAGATTCAGTTCCAGTTCGCGATAGATGCGGTAAACGCGTTTGTGATTCCAGACGAAGCCCTTCACGTTGCGCAGGTACAGGAAGCATAGGCCAAAGCCCCAGTTGCGCTGGTTATGCGTGAGTTTCACAAGCCACTCGGCGATCACCCCGTTTTCCGGGCAGCGCTTTGCCTGGTAGCGGTAGCAGGTCTCGCTCACGCCAAACGCCTCACAGGCCGCCCGTACGCTCATCGCCCGATCCTTGACAGCACGCATGGCCATCTCGCGCCGACGAGATGGCCTCACCACTTTTTTTCGAGCGCCTCACGCACCACTTCGGCCTTGAGTCGTTCTTCGGCGTACATCTTCTTGAGCCTCGCGTTCTCCGCTTCAAGCTCCTTCATCCGGGTCATCAGCGCCGCGTCCATGCCGCCGTATTTCGAGCGCCATTTGTAGAAGCTCGCGCTGCTCATCCCGTGCTCGCGGCACAACTCCGGCACGGGTGTTCCGGCTTCGGCCTGTTTCAAAATCCCGATGATCTGGCTTTCCGTGAATCTGGACGTCTTCATGCAAAATTTCCTGTCGATCCTGCTGCTAGAAAATTCTACCTTGAACACCCGTTAATTCTTGGGGGGACTACCGTTCCTGCTGCGTAGTGTGGAAGCGTTTGAACGGACGAACGACGTGTCCGCGTTATATAGGCGGGTTGCGAAGGTCGTGGTTGGATCACGCACTGGTGACGAAGGAGACCCCGTCTCCGTCCACGTCTTAGACGCTATTCGGGACTCGGATGCGCGGTTGCCCGTACCTGGACTGATGCGCTTGTACGAGAACTTGAGTGAATATGCGCATCCGAATTGGAGCGGATTGCTGGGCACCTTCGGTACGCATGAGAGTGCGCTGCTCGTTCGGTTGGGCGGGCAGCCTCGTGCGATACCGGCGCTCGGGCCGTATCTAACGATTATTCTGAGTTCCTTTGATCACTTATACGGCATCTTGGGCGAGGAGTTCGAAGCGGTCGCAAGGAAACTGCAATAGGAAAACGGCAATGCCTGACCTGACGGTTGCTGATGCGCTTCGACTCGCGATCAACGCTCTACGGGACGTTGCCGAGTCGCACAAGATGCCCTCGGGCATCGAGTTGGATGACGCAACGTCCGAGCTGCATGGGAGCGCGGCCGACGTGCTGGATGAATTGCTCGAGCAGTTGCCCGGGCGCGAATAGGAAAACGCATGCGCAAGCCGGAATTCAATGCCGAAGAGCTTCTATCGTCCTTGTGCGATCTACACGTTCGAGATCAAATCTCCGTCCTCGAAGAGGTGGTAAGTGAGCACGCTATAGCCGACGTAGCTGATGTTGTCGCGCTGTGCATGATGACCGTTCTACTCGGCATTGATGACTCGTGTCCGCCTGACTTGCGCCGCCGGCTGGATGCACTCGCGGAAAAGGTTCGCCGGTTCAACGCTGACCGTTTCTGCACGGAGTTGCCGACAGACGCAGGCCGTTAAATGGATAGGAGCACCCTGCTTTCAAGGGGGTGAAGAGAGGAAGCGTGGAGATCGATCTGGTAAGGCTACGGCGCATATGTCGACAGGTACTGAAGGAGACGGATTTTCCTGGCGAGGCCTACGAGCTCGCTCGCGCTGTTCCGAAACTCATTGCCGAAATCGAACGGCTCACGGTTTTGGTCACCTCTGGTTCTTCGGAGCCGCAGAAGTGATTATGCGACACCGCTGCGCCACGGGCACGAAATAGAGCGGAAAGCGCCGGCACGGCCGGCCTCAGAGGGCGCGATGACCGACATTTACCTGATATCTTGTGTGACGGCGAAACTGGATCGAGCATCGCCTGCCAGAGATCTCTACCAGTCGCCCTGGTTTAAGAAAGCGCGAGCCTTTGTCGAGCGCCATTCCGGTGATTGGTACATCCTCTCTGCGAAGCACGGCCTGACCGCGCCGGCTGCGGTGATCGAGCCCTACGAGCAGACGTTGAATCGAGTGGGAGTCGCCACGCGCCGCGCGTGGGCCCAGCGGGTCCAGAAGCAAATCGATGAGCAAATAGCCAATCGTCAAGACCAGCGTATGCGGTGTGTTGTGCTGGCGGGCGAGCGATACCGGGAGTTTCTCGTCGAATATCTCCGCAGTCGGTTCGAGCTCCAGATTCCGATGCAGGGCTTGGCGATCGGCAGGCAGCTGCAATGGCTGACGGATCACTGATATCGCAAGCGACGCGCGACAAAAGGAAGCATGCAACCTCCGCCCTAGTGACTGCGGCAATTGTCGAACTCGTGCGAGTTGCGGTCGGGAACGGCCGGAGCGCCCGTGGGCGCCAGCAACCGGTCGAGGGAGAGAAACCATTCTGGAAACGGGATAGAAAAAGGGCGCGGAATCTGCACCGTCTTTCATTCGCCTGGCCACCACGCCTGAGGCTCAGGTCGATTCTGGTCGATGAGGTAATCGTCGAGATTTTTATCTTGCAGCCACTTCGGCTTCGGTCCCCGTCCTGACCACTTATTACCGCTGCTCGGGTCATAGTATTTCGCCGGCGCGCGTCGGTGTTTCGGCTTCTTGAACCCAGCTGCGATTAACAGCTCGTCCTGCGTAATTCCTAGCGACTGCGCGTGCTCCTTTACCGCAGCAAGGAGGGCACGCTTTTCCTCGACTCTTGCATCGGCCAGTTGGATATTGATGTCGCGCAGCTGAGATTGCAATTCGGTGATTTTCGATGTCACGCGTACCTCGTTTCTTGGATGTTGGAGAGCGATGCTACGTTGGCTTGGACCATGGCCGCGAAGCGGACCTTATCGCTACCGTCAACGACTAGAAATTAACGGACGGCCTACGGGTTATTTTAATGCCGAGCGCGCGGAATTCTCCCAGGCACTGCGCGACCTTGTCGTGTCTGCCGACGATGGCTGTGCCCGCGCTCCCGCGCGTGAGGCCGACACCGGCCCACAGGTTCGGATAGACCTCCAGTTCGCGCAGCGAGCGTGGCCTGGCTGCGCTGGGCCACCGAGTCATAGGCGTCGAGCGCGCGGTGAGCTTTCGTGTAGATGCTTACCGAGGCGCCGTGCAGCAGTTCGTCGGGGGGGGGCGCCCAGGCGAGGGGCCGCGCGCGGAGCGTCGGCCACGCTGAGGGCGCAGCGGAACAGCTCGCGAGCCGAAGGCAGGGCAGCGCGCACGCCGCGCTGACGCGCGCGAGCGCCTCGAACACGGCCGGGTCGGGCCGCGCGGCGGCGATCAGGCCGTCGCAGAACGGGGCGACGCGCAGGTTGTCAGCGGTGGCCGCCGCCATCCAGTAGAGCGGCGGGCGCGGCACCGGCATCTCGGCCAGGCGCGCATGCTCGGCGCGGAACCAGGCGCCCTGGTGGTCCAGTGGCCCCGTGCCGGCCCAGACCGCGTGCAGGATCGCGAGGAATTCGAGCCTGCGCGCGCGGCGCTGGCCGCGATTGAGCTTCGCGCCACGCCGGCTCGCGTCGACGCCGGGCGCATCGCGCTCCACGGCCAGCGCGAGCCGGCCGCCCCTGAGCGATTGCAGGCTCTGTGCGCACAGCGCGGCGGCCACCGGCAGAATGGCGCCGGCCTGCAGGGCGATCGTCAGCGCCAGTTCCGGCAGCGCTTCGCTGAGCACCGCCGCCGCGATCCAGGGATCGGGCCGGCCCGGGCCGGCGCTCGGCAGCAGGGCCGCGCAGCCGTCCTCGGCCGCGGCGGTCGCACTCATGTGGCGCGCAAGGCGGGGCGCCAGTCCAGCGCCGGCGCGATGGTCTCGGCCGGCGTGCGCCGCCGCCGCAGCGACTGGTCCAGCAAGGAGCGCTCGGATTGCACCGCCGGCAGGAAGTAGCTGGCGATGGGGAACAGCGCCGGATCCGCGCGCAGGCTCTCGATCACTTCGTCGGGATGACCGTGGTGCATGTTGAGCAGGCGCAGGATTGCGGCCGGTTCGGTCACGCCGGGGTGACCCGTGGCGGCCAGCCAGGGGATGAGGCGCAGCACGTCGTCGGCGAGCTCGGCCAATGCGGTGCGTCGGTCGGCGGCGGGGAATACCGCGCGCACCACCCCAGGCGCGGCGCGCGGCTGGCCGCGTCGGCGCGCTCGCGCCAGGCGGCGAGATAGGCCTGGGCCAGCGGCAGCTGCACGCCGCGCGGATCGTGCACCGCCGTGCCGAGCAGCAGGCCGTTGCCGTGCGCGGCCGCCAGGCGCGCGCCCTCGGGGCTCGAACGCGAGTGCCAGAGCCGCTCGCGCATGCCGGCGGCCGGCGGTTGCAGCCGCAGCGGCGCGGCCTGGGCGTCGTCGTTTTGATCGTCTGTATTGCGTGCGTCGGCGGCAGCGCTCGCGCCCGGCGCCAACGGGGTGCCCGAGAGCGCCTGCTCGAGCCGTTCCAGCGATGCGGTGGAGCGCGTCTGGCGCGTGCCGGCATCGATCCCGAAGGCCGAGAACGCATCCGTGTTGGCGCCGCCGCTGCCGAGCCTTAGCTGCACGCGCCCGATCGACAGCACGTCGAGCACCGTCGCGTCCTCGGCGAGCCGCAGCGGATCCTCGAGCGGCAGCGTGACGAGCCCAGTGCCGAGCTCGATGCGCCGCGTGCACTGCGCGATGGCCGCGAGCAGCACCAGCGGCGAGGGCAGCCGACCGAATTCGGTGCGAAAGTGATGCTGGGCGCCGAAGCCGAGCTGCAGCCGGCCGGCCCACAGCGCGTCGAGCACCGCCGTATCCTCGGCCACCCGCAGCGGCGCCTCCAGCGGCAGCAGGATTACCGCGCTGTCCCAGCGCGATGCGCCGCGTGCGGCGTGCCTCGGCCGAAATGATGCTGGGCCACCCAGGCGCCGTGATAGCCGAGCGCCTCGGCCGCCTCGATCAACGCGAACGTCTCGTGCAGCACGTGCGAATCGGACGACGGGGCATAGACGCACGTGAGCAGGCCCAGCCTCCAGCTCGCGCTCACGATGCCGCTCCGCCGACCGGCGCGGCCCGGTCGCCGCGGCAGCCTGAGGTGCCCCCGCTGGCGAACCGGCTTGCGCCTTATCGAGTGGTCGCGCAGGCACTGGCCGCCGCCCAGCGCGAGGGGGCAACCCGGATTGGCCTGGTGGGCAACGAGCAGTATCTGCAGTGACTATGCACCAGCGGCTTGTCTCCGGCCTCTACGACCGGCGCGGTATGTGGCGCGCGCAAGAAGCTGACGCTGCACGCGGCGTCCAGGCCTGCAACGGAAAATGGAGGTTGAGAAGAAGTTGGGCGGGGAATTGGCGAGAGAGTTCTGTGCTGCTGGCGGGCCGTCGCAAATACGTTGTGCGTACAACTAATTTGACATAAGTATATTCAACGATTTTTGATTGGCAGTTCTGTTGCTACCCATCGGCGTGGTGCGATGCTCTGAGCAATGGTCTGGCGTGGCGCCTCAAAGTTGACGGATTTCGTTGGAATCCTTATTTATCGTCGAGAAGATCAGGCTGGATGAGAAACTGAGCAGGGTCATCACCGAGCCATGCGGGCTGTCGGCCGCGCCCGGCCCAAGTTTTGCCGGTTTTCGGGTCTCGATACAGTGGAGCACTCGACAACCGGGCTGCCTTTCGTTTCGAGGGTCTTTCCTGGAGGTCGTGGATGCTGATGCCCAAGTCGCTCATCAGCGCTTTGATCTGAACGATGGCGGCCTCCCGTTCACTTTCCAGCGCCACTTTGATCTGCCCGTCCAGCTCTTGTAATTGCGTAAGCAACGCAAGGTAGCCCGTCGAATTCGTGGTCATTTCCGTGATCCCTACTCTTCAATGATTTCTAGATGTCCAGCTCGTGCGCCAGTTACGCAGACCAGCCCCGCTGGCAAGGAATACGGCGCCTAGGATCATAAAGCAGAGTGGGACAGGAATCGCTCCCAGACTAGCTCCCGCCAACATTTGATAGACGGTTTGAAAGGAAGCATCGGGTGGCGCGGGCGCAACGAACAGCAGGGCCGCCCCGAAGTAGATGCTAAGAAGCGCGGGCACCAGCCAGTACCCGAATATTCGGCCAATGTTTTGAGCGATAGCGATCGCCAGCCACCCTACCACGATGGCACCCACAACTAGATCTACCAGAATGACAATCATGGAAAATACTCTCGCTATAAATTTCTTGAACAGTCGTGCGACTTCGCAGCCACAACTCGTTTCCGGTCTACGGGGAAGGCGACAAAAAAGAGTGCCGGCGCTTACGCCAAGCTGCTATTTGCCCTGTGCGTTGATCAGGCGATCAAGGCTGCCTTTCGCGGCCTCAGGAGTGGTTCCGTTCGGGAGCAAAACGTTGGGGTCTGCAAGCGCGTCACGAAGGCAATTTTTCACTTCGGCCGCATTCTCGGCTCGTTGCTCAAGATGGCATGTAAGAGACAGCCCGAGCAATAATTCGCGATCCCGCGTCGGAAAGCTCATGAATGTAGGCCATACAGTCTCTAGGGAAACACTGATTTATCCGGCTCGGCGGTCATCGCTGACGTAGCCGAGGACGTTGTAGAAGACAGTTCACGGAACGAATCCACGACGATGAAACGGCAAATGAGCTTTGCGGAAGCGGAAAGCGCGGGCAAGAAGCGCGTGACCCGGCGCCAGCGTTTCCTGGACGAGATGGAGAAGCTGGTGCCGTGGTCGCGGTTGCTGATGGCAATCGAGCCGTACTACCCGAAGGGCGAGCGTGGCCGCCCGCCGATCGGTCTGGAGCGGATGCTTCGAATCTACTTCCTGCAGCAGTGGTACAGCCTGTCGGACGAAGGGCTGGAGGATGCGCTGTACGACAGCATCGCGATGCGAGCCTTCGCCGGGATAGATCTGGCCGTCGAGACCGTGCCGGATGCGACCACGCTGCTGAAGTTCCGGCGCCTGCTGCTTGAACATGACCTGACGCGCAAACTGTTCGACGAGATTGGCACCTCGCTGTGCGAACGCGGGCTGATGATGAAGGAAGGCACGCTGGTCGACGCGACGATCATCGAAGCGCCGTCGTCGACCAAGAACGCCGAGAAGCGTCGCGATCCGGACATGCATCAAACGAAGAAAGGCAACGAGTGGCACTTCGGCATGAAGGCGCACATCGGCGTCGATGCCGATTCGGGGCTGGTTCACAGCGTGGTCGGCACGTCCGCCAACGTGTCGGATGTTTCGCAAGCGCACGCGCTGTTGCATGGTCACGAGCAAGAAGCGTTCGGCGACGCGGGCTACATCGGCGTAGACAAGCGCAATGAAATGAAGGACCTGTCGGTGAAGTGGCGCGTGGCGGCCAAGCGAGGAAAGATCAAGGCGATGCAGGATGGTGCACTGAAGGATCTGGTGATCGCGCTCGAGCGAACCAAGGCACAAATTCGCGCGCGGGTCGAGCATCCGTTTCATGTCGTCAAGAACCTGTTCCGTCATCGCAAGGTGCGCTACAAGGGACTGGCGAAGAACACGGCGCAACTGTTCAGCCTGTTCGCTTTGGCGAACTTGGTGATCGCGCGAAATCGGTTGCGCTCGGTTCATGGCAGTAGTCCGTCACGTGTATGAAAAATGCAGGAAATGAGGCGCTTTCCCGGGGCAAACTTCCCCGAATTCGCTGCGATTCACTTCGGCATCCGGAATTTGCGCGTCAGCACGGCCGACAAGCTTGCGCGTTTGCCTATTAATCAGCGTTTCCCTAGGGAAACACTGATTTATCCGGCTCGGCGGTCATCGCTGACGTAGCCGAGGACGTTGTAGAAGACAGTTCACGGAACGAATCCACGACGATGAAACGGCAAATGAGCTTTGCGGAAGCGGAAAGCGCGGGCAAGAAGCGCGTGACCCGGCGCCAGCGTTTCCTGGACGAGATGGAGAAGCTGGTGCCGTGGTCGCGGTTGCTGATGGCAATCGAGCCGTACTACCCGAAGGGCGAGCGTGGCCGCCCGCCGATCGGTCTGGAGCGGATGCTTCGAATCTACTTCCTGCAGCAGTGGTACAGCCTGTCGGACGAAGGGCTGGAGGATGCGCTGTACGACAGCATCGCGATGCGAGCCTTCGCCGGGATAGATCTGGCCGTCGAGACCGTGCCGGATGCGACCACGCTGCTGAAGTTCCGGCGCCTGCTGCTTGAACATGACCTGACGCGCAAACTGTTCGACGAGATTGGCACCTCGCTGTGCGAACGCGGGCTGATGATGAAGGAAGGCACGCTGGTCGACGCGACGATCATCGAAGCGCCGTCGTCGACCAAGAACGCCGAGAAGCGTCGCGATCCGGACATGCATCAAACGAAGAAAGGCAACGAGTGGCACTTCGGCATGAAGGCGCACATCGGCGTCGATGCCGATTCGGGGCTGGTTCACAGCGTGGTCGGCACGTCCGCCAACGTGTCGGATGTTTCGCAAGCGCACGCGCTGTTGCATGGTCACGAGCAAGAAGCGTTCGGCGACGCGGGCTACATCGGCGTAGACAAGCGCAATGAAATGAAGGACCTGTCGGTGAAGTGGCGCGTGGCGGCCAAGCGAGGAAAGATCAAGGCGATGCAGGATGGTGCACTGAAGGATCTGGTGATCGCGCTCGAGCGAACCAAGGCACAAATTCGCGCGCGGGTCGAGCATCCGTTTCATGTCGTCAAGAACCTGTTCCGTCATCGCAAGGTGCGCTACAAGGGACTGGCGAAGAACACGGCGCAACTGTTCAGCCTGTTCGCTTTGGCGAACTTGGTGATCGCGCGAAATCGGTTGCGCTCGGTTCATGGCAGTAGTCCGTCACGTGTATGAAAAATGCAGGAAATGAGGCGCTTTCCCGGGGCAAACTTCCCCGAATTCGCTGCGATTCACTTCGGCATCCGGAATTTGCGCGTCAGCACGGCCGACAAGCTTGCGCGTTTGCCTATTAATCAGCGTTTCCCTAGCGATCCCGGTGCGGCCACTCGACCTCGGTCGGCCGGTCGCCGCCTGGTTTGTCAGCTCGCGCGGCCCCCGGACGCATCCCGAAGCGTTCCCGGGGCACCATCGTCCGGATCCTCGAACCATTGGTTCGTCAGCCTCAAAACAGCTCGTCGTTGGCTGGCCCGGGCGCCACCAGCTCCTGCTTTTTGCGGCGAGGCGGCCGCGGCGCCGGGTGGCCCCGATACGCTTCGGCCGGCAGCAAAGACAGGAACGACCGTGCCTGCTCCGGCTCCCTGCAGTTAAGCCAGTCATCGTACTGCTCAGGCAGCAAGATCACGACGCCGCGCTTCTCGTTCGGCGTGCCGTCCGCCTCGAGATGTCGGTGGAACTGGCTCAGGAACGGATGGCCATCCGCGTTGACGGTCAACATCGTGAAGCCGTAGACCACGGCGCCGTCGGGCTCGGGCCAGGGCTTCCACAGCCCGGCTACTGCGCACGGCGCGCCGCTCGCCAGCTCGATCGCCCAGCGCTCTGATTTGTCCTTCAACACCTTGCGCACGAGCTCCTCGCGAACAGGCGTGTCGAGATCCGGAAGCGGTGGATACCGCGGCTCATAGATGACGTCCGCCGGCACGATCGCAAAACGGCAGGCGTGCCAGGAATCCTTGAAGCTGGGTTTCTGTCCGACCGTCTCGCTGCGCGCGTTCATGGTGTCGAACTTGAACTTGCCGATCCGCGACTGCGGCCGGATACCGAAGCTGCCCAGAAGCGATTCCCGCTCGCCGTCGGCGCCGCGGCGGATGAACGGCGCGGGGTAGTCACAGTAGATTTCGGCCGGCCAATCACCATCCGGCGGTGCCGAATCGAAAAGATCGGCGTACCGGCTTTCGCTGGTTGCAACATAGTTGGTGCACAAGGCAGACCTCCCTCTCGACAACGACGAATAGCGGCCCACTGGACGCCATGGCGCACGTAGGGCGTCACGGCGTCTCAGACGGCGGATCTTGCACGTCGGAAATGCTCGGGTCGTTGTAGTAGACCGGCCCGCCTTCATGGCTCGGCTCGGGTGGAAACGAGATCTGCGTCATCGGCATAACGAAGGTGCGTAGCCAGTCATCAAGCGCAGTACAGACGTCCTCGTAAGCATCATCGAAACCAGATCCCTCGGGGCTGCCCGGCGGGTCGGGAAACAGGCTTTTGCCCCATCTAATCATTCTCGGCGTGCAATAGCCGTACCTGCCGAGCTTGGCCTCGTCTGCCACGAAGTCGTAGCTGTTGGCGACGGCCGACACCATGCTGATCGACATCGAGTCGACGATCTCGAACTTCGAGTAAGCGATGCACCAGTCAATGAATGCGCGCTGCATTTCGGTCAGGGGTTTTCGCATGTCGCCTCCTTCCGGATTCGATTTGGTCATCTTACGCTCGCCGGACGCAACTGCTGCCGAGCGGCGCTTGGCGCCGGCGTCCGGCGGACCGTCAACCGGCTAGTGCAATTCCCGCGCTGGCTTTTTGAGACGGCTGGGTTACAATCGCCATACCCTGTATATCCATACAGTATTTGTGCACGAACATGAACCCCGCTCTCGCTCATCCGGAACGAATTCACCCAGCCCTGTGGCGCGCCAGCCAGCGCGCGCAGGCCGGCACCGTCGGCATCGAAACCGGGCACCCTACTCTGTCCGCCGAGCTTCCTAACGGTGGCTGGCCGCCCAGTTGCCTGGTCGAGCTGCTGACGCAGCAGCCGGGCATCGGCGAACTGCGCCTGCTCGCGCCTGTGCTTGCGCGCCTGGCGCCCAAACCGATCGTGGTCGTCCAGGCGCCCCATCGCCTGCAACCGGCCGCGCTCGCATACTGGGGCGTGGATCCGGCGGCGTTCGTGAGCCTGCGTACACCACGCACGGCCGATGCGCTCTGGGCCGCAGAGCAAGCGCTGCGCGCCGGCACGTGTGGCGCGGTCCTGCTCTGGCAGCACGTCGTGCGATCGGACGCACTGCGACGCCTCAACCTTGCGGCGCAGGCCGGCTCCGCCCTGTTTTTCCTGTTGCGCCCGGCGGCCGCCGCGCGCGATGCGTCCCCAGCGCCGCTACGCCTGGCACTCGCGCCGGCGCGCGATGGCGTCGAGGTGACCTTCGTGAAACGCCGCGGCGCCCAGCGCGACGAACCGCTGTTCGTGCCGCTCTCCCCCTCCCCGATTTTGCTTGATCGCCATGGCAGTCTGGATCGGCGTGCATCTGCCGCGCCTCACTCTCGAAACGTTCGTCCCGCTGTCGCCAGCGCCATCGTCGAATGACGGCGCGGGTGTCGTCGTGCTTGAGCAGGACCGCGTGGTCGCGCTCGATCGGCCGGCGGCCGAGCTCGGCGTCCTGGTCGGCATGCGCCGCGGCGGCGTCCTTACGCTCGCGCCCGACGCGCGAATCTGCACGCGCGACGTCGCGCGCGAGGACGAGCTCGTGCGCGGCGTCGCGTATGCGCTGCTGCAGTTCACGCCGAGCGTCGTGCTCGAGGCCGAGGCTGTGGTGCTGCTCGACGTGACCGCCAGCCTGCGCCTGTTCCACGGCATTCGCGCGCTTCGGCGCCGGGTCCGCAAGCTGGTGGCATCGTTCGGTCTGACGGCCGCCGTGTCGCTCGCGTCGACGGGGCCGGCCGCCTGGACGCTCGCCCGAGGCCTGCGCGGCGGATCCGCGCTCGCCGCGCGCTCCCTGCAGCGCGCCCTGGCCCGCGCCCCGCTCGCAGTGGCGCCGCCGGCGCGCCGCTACGTGGAGTGGTTCGACGCGCTGGGCTGCGCCACCCTTGCCGATCTGCAGCGCCTGCCGCGCGCCGGGCTCAAGAAGCGGTGCGGCACTGCCCTCCTTGATTGGCTCGACCAGGTAGCCGGTGCCGCGCCGGCGCCGTATGACTGGCTCGAAGCGCCGCCGGCGTTCGACGTGCGCATCGAGCTGCCTGACCGCGTCGAGCATGCCGACGCCCTGGTGTTCGCCGCCCACCGCCTGGTGCTGCAGTTGACGGGCTGGCTGGCCGTGAAGCAGTTGGACCTGTGTGCGTTCGTGCTGAAGCTCGAGCATGAACGCGGCCGCAACGCGATCGCCCCGACCGAGCTCGAGATCGTGCTCGGCGCGCCCACCCGCTTCGAAGAGCATCTCATGCGGCTGGTCAAGGAGCGGTTGGGCCGCCTCGAGCTGCCCACGCCCGCGATTGCGATCGCGCTCCACGCTCATCGTGTGCAGCCGGCGGAAGCGCCGAGCGAAACGCTGTTTCCTGAGCCTGGTGGCACGCCGCAAGACCACGCGCGGCTCATGGAGCTGCTGACCGCGCGCCTGGGCGCCGAGAACGTGCTCGTGCCGGCGCCGGCGGCCGACTTCCGGCCGGAGGTCGCCGCGCAGTGGATCCCGTTCGACCAGCGCAAGAAGCCGGTGCCGGCGCCGGCGGATCTGCCGCGCCCCGCCTGGCTGCTGGAGAAGCCCGTTCAGCTGCTCATGCGCGCCAATCGTCCTTTTTACGGTACGCCGCTGCGCATGATGTCGCCGGGCGAGCGGATCGAGTGCGGCTGGGATGACGGCGAGGCCGTGACGCGCGATTATTTTGTCGGCGAAGACGACAACGGCGTGCATTTCTGGCTGTTCCGCGAGCGCGTTTCAGCGCGCGACGAGCGCGAGCCGCGCTGGTTCCTGCATGGCCTGTTCGGTTGACCTGCGATGTGCGCCGCGCCGATCGGCGTGCTGCCCGCTTATGCGGAACTGCAGTGCGCGAGCAACTTCTCATTTCTGCACGGCGCCTCGCGCGCCGAGGAGCTGGTGGAGCGCGCGGCGCGCCTCGGGTACAGTGCGATCGCGATCACGGACGAGTGCTCGCTGGCCGGCGTCGTGCGCGCACACGTGGAAGCGAAGGCCGCAGGCCTGCCGCTGATCATCGGCTCCCACTTTCGCCTGACCGCCGGCGACGGGTCGCCCGCCCTCGCCTTCACGGCCCTCGCGATGAACCGCGAGGGCTACGGCAATCTCTGCGAACTCGTCACGCTCGGCCGCACGCGCGCGGCGAAGGGCACGTATCGCCTGGCGCCGATGGACCTCGAGCATCCCGAGGCACCGCTCGAGCATCTGCGAGGCCTGCCGGACTGCATGATCATCCTCACGCCCGATTTTCCCGCGACCGAACAGCGCCTCGATGCGCAGCTCGAATGGGCCGCGCGCGTGTTCGGCGATCGCGCGCGGGTCGCGCTGACGCTGCATGCCCGGGCGATGGACGAAATCCACCGAGGCGCCGTCGAGCGGGCCGCCGCGCGCCACGACGTGCCAGTGGTGGCCACCAGCTGGCCCTTGATGCACGTGCGCTCGAGGAAGCCCCTGCAAGACGTGCTGACGGGGATCCGGCTCGGCCGGTCGGTGGGCGAGTGTGGCTACGAGCTCGCGCCGAACGCCGAGCGGCACTTGCGATCCCGGTTGCGCCTGGCCAACCTCTACCCGGCCGGCGCGCTGGAGGAGGCGGTCCGCATCGCGCGGCGCTGCACGTTCTCGCTCGACGAGCTGCGCTACGAGTATCCCGACGAGCTCGTGCCGGCCGGCTACACGCCAGCGTCGTATCTGCGTGAGCAGACCTATATCGGCGCGCACGGGCGCTTCGCCAACGGGATACCGTTCAACGTGCAGGCGCAGATCGAACACGAGCTGCAGCTGATCGCCGAACTGAAGTATGAGCCGTACTTCCTGACGGTCTACGACATCGTGCGATTCGCACGTAGCCAAAACATCCTCTGCCAAGGCCGCGGCTCCGCCGCGAACAGCGCTGTCTGCTATTGCCTTCGGGTGACGGAGGTCGATCCGGCGCGCGGCAACATGCTGTTCGAGCGCTTTATCAGCAAGGAACGCAACGAGCCGCCCGATATCGACGTCGACTTCGAGCATCAGCGGCGCGAAGAGGTGATGCAGTACATCTACAGCAAGTACGGCCGCGATCGCGCGGCACTGACCGCGGCCGTGTCGACCTATCGCCCACGCGGCGCGTTGCGCGAGGCCGGCAAGGCCCTCGGCGTGGATCCGATCATCGTCGATCGTGTGGCGAAGGCCCACCACTGGTTCGACTCGAAAGCGGATCTGCTCGCGCGCTTTGCCGAGGCAGGCCTCGACGTCGAGGCGCCGATGAACCAACAGTGGGCCGCGTTTGCCACCGCGCTGCTCGGCTACCCGCGGCATCTGTCGCAGCACTCGGGCGGCTTCGTCATTTCGCGCACGAAGCTCTCACGCATGGTGCCGATCGAAAACGCCGCGATGGAGGATCGAACGATCATCCAGTGGGACAAGGACGATATCGAGGCGCTGGGCCTGCTGAAAATCGACGTCCTGGCCCTAGGCATGCTCAGCATGGTGCGGCGCGCGCTGGAGATGATCTCGGAGAAGCGCGGCGAGGCTTTCGAGCTGCAGGACATCCCGGCCGAAGACGAGGCCACTTACGAGATGCTCTGCCACGGCGACAGCATGGGGGTGTTCCAAGTCGAGTCGCGCGCGCAGATGTCGATGCTGCCTCGCCTGCAGCCGAGGTGCTTCTACGACCTGGTCATCGAAGTCGCAATCGTTCGGCCGGGCCCCGTGCAGGGCGGGATGGTCCACCCGTTCCTGCGTCGACGCCAAGGCCTCGAGCCCGTGACGTTCCCGTCGCCCGACGTCGAGAAAGCGCTCAAGCGCACGCTCGGCGTGCCGATCTTCCAGGAGCAGGTCATGCAGGTGGCCATGCTCGCGGCCGGCTTCTCCGCCGGCGAGGCCGACCAGTTGCGCCGCGCGATGGCAGCATGGAAACGCAAGGGCGGCCTGGAGCCCTACCACGAGCGCCTGGTGAACGGCATGCTGGCGCGCGGCTACGACCGGGACTTCGCCGAAGCGATCTTCGCTCAAATCAAAGGCTTCGGCGACTACGGCTTTCCGGAGAGCCACGCAGCCAGCTTCGCGCTGCTGGTCTACGCCAGCGCTTGGCTGCGCCGCCACGAGCCGGCCGTGTTCCTGGCCGCGCTGCTGAATAGCCAGCCGATGGGCTTCTACACTCCCTCACAGCTCATCCAGGACGCCCGGCGCCGCGGCGTACAGGTGCTACCCGTCGACGTGACGGTCAGCAGCTGGGATTCGACGCTCGAGGGCGACACCACCGAGGCGCCCGTGCGCGTGGGCATGTCGCTGATCAGCGGCATGCGCGTGGAAGCCGCCGAGAGGATCCAACTGGCGCGCGCCGTGCGCCCCTTCGTCGACGTCGCGGATCTCGCTCGACGGGCGGCGCTCGACCGGCATGACCTGGCTGTTCTCGCTCGTGCCAGCGCGCTGCGCTCGCTGGCCAAGGGCCATCGGCGCAACGCCATCTGGACGGCCGCCGCGGCGGTGCCGGACAAGGATATTCTGCGCGGCACGGAACGCGACGACGAGGCGCCGGCGCTGCCGCAGGCCTCGGAAGGCAGCGAGATTGTGACGGACTATCGTGCGATGGGCTTCACGCTCGGTCGGCACCCACTCGAGCTGCTGCGCGATCGGCTGCGAGCCGACCGGCTGCTGCCGGCGCGCGAGCTCGCGCAGCTGCGCAATGGGCAATTCGCGCGCGCATGCGGGATTGTGACCGTACGTCAGCGCCCGGGCACCGCAAAGGGCGTGCTGTTCATTACGCTCGAAGACGAGACGGGCCAGACCAACGTGATTGTCTGGCCCGACCTTCTCGAAAGGTATCGACGAGAGGCGCTTGGCGCTTCGTTGCTTGCGGTCTATGGTGTGTGGCAAACCGAAGGCGATGTTCACCACCTGATCGCAAAAGACCTGCGAGATCGCAGCGAACTGCTCGGCGGGCTGCCCGTCGAGTCACACGATTTTCATTGACGGCGGAAAAGGGGGAACGGAAGGATGGACAGGGAACAGCGGAACGAAGAGTCGCGGCGGTGGATCCAGGCGGCCTCGCAAACGCCCGAGGCACAAGCGCTCGTCGCCTTAGGCTGGCAGGTCGTGAGCCCCTACGGCTATTCGCACGCGTCAGGCTGGACAATCGAGCGCTGCAAGATCGATGGCGAATGGCGGACCCTGCTATGGAAGGGGCGGCACATCTACGACCGATTCCCGAGCCCCGAAGCCGCTGCCGTGCATCACGCCAGCCTCGCGCCCGATTTCATTTGACGCGACCGTCGTGGCTGATCGCGAAAACTTGATTTCCAGAATCGCTCCTTATGCTGGTCGATATCGATTCCCTCACCACGACTGGAGAAAAGATGTCGACCTACAAAGAACTTCTCGAACAGCGAGCCGCTCTGGAAACGGAAATCCAAGCTGCCCAGGCAGAAGAACGCGCACAAGCGCTCAACGACGTCAAACGCATCGTGAGCGAGTTCGCTCTCACGAAGCGAGAGATCTTCGGCACAAGCAAGACGCGGAAGCGCCAGCCAGTTCAGCCTCGGTATCGCGATCCCAAGAGCGGTGCGACATGGAGCGGTCGCGGCCGGCCGCCGGCGTGGATTGAAGGCAAGGACCGCTCGCAGTATCGGATCGAGGTGCCGGCCACGCAAGCTTGAATTGCGCGGCGACACTCGATACATTCAACCGATCTCGCTCGCGGCGGGGATACGCAATCCAACCCGCCGCGTATCATTCAACGACTCCACATGGAACCCTCCGATAATCGCGCAATCATGGAACTGGAAACGGACTCGGTGCTGTTCAAACACGCGCTTGAACGCGCCACGGAAGACTTGCGCCGACTCGTGATGTCGATATCGGAGCGCCATTTCAATTCAGGTTTGGCGCCCTCGATCACCTGGCCTGCGCTGCTCGAGATTGAAGAGGAAGCCTTTTCAGACCTTGCATTCCAAAGCCGCAATGAAGCCGCAGTCGTCGCCGCGCTTCCCCGGATCGGGCCTACTACGCTGCCGGGCATCGATCTGAACGGGTTGATCGACTGGCGTATGTCCGCACGGTGGCTGCCGATCGCTTACGAATGTGTCCGGGACCACGTGTTGACCATGCGTCCGGCGGCACAACGCGACGACGAAGTGTGAGGCGAAGGTTGACTCAACTGACCGGTATGGCCCGCCACGGTTCTCGTTACCTTCGCCATTGCCCAGAACCATCGGCGATGCGTCCGCAATGCTCTCACGACGCGCCGGCGGCCGTGTCAGCGCTGCGTCCGGAGGACCCTCACCCCTTGGAGACGAGCCACGCGAATCGCAGATTCGCGGTATGCTTGCGGCACCCAATATTCAGTATATAAGATCAAATGGACGAACCGACTCTCTGGCTGTCGGCACCGACCGAGGCCTATCAGCAGTGGCAGCGCACGGAAGCCGCCGGCGCCGATCGGCGTGCGTTCTCGCCCAGGTCGATCGTCCAGCACGAAGCGATGTTTGAACGCTTCATGCGCCACCTCGCCTCCGTGCAACGGTCGCTGGCCACCTTCGGACCCGACCACCTCGAATCATTCTTCGCTGACCTCGATCGCCGGTGCAAACCCGGGACCACGACGCGCCTGCGCTACGAGAAGCTTCTCGACAGGCTTGGCCGACACCTGGTCGACGTCGGAGTGCGCAAGACCAATCCAGCGGCGCCCTATGCGTTGGCGCAGACGTGGCCGGAGGACGAGCCCGTCCCGGTGTACCTGCTCGAAGCCGATGATCATCGACTGCAGGAGTCGATCAGAACCATTGATGGACTCGACGACCGCGAGTTGCGGAACCGCGCCATCGTTGGCTTATTGCTCTCGACCGGGATCACCGCGCAGGAAATCCGGCAGGCGACCGCCGACGACCTCGACCTGTCGCCGGCGCGGCCGCGCCTTCAGATCCCGAAGCGCGGCCCGCGCGAATCGCGCCGCGTCAACGTAGCCGAGTTCGCGGTACCGGCGCTCACGCGATGGCGAAGCGTGTCTGCCGCCGCCGACAGCCCACTGATGTTCCCGTCCCCCCGCGCAGGCGGGCCGATGACCGACGAGATGCTCGGGCGCATCGTCCGAGACGAACTCCTCGCGATCGACATTAGGCTCCCCGATATGAGCCCGCGCACCCTGCGGAACACGTTCGCACGGCGCTTGCTGCTCGCCGGCAAGAGCAACGACGACGTCATGCGAGCGCTGGGCCTCACCAGCCAGCGGACGGTGGTCCGGATTCGCGCAACCCTCCCGCCTTCACCGCAAGCTCACACCGCAGCTTGACTTCTGCACCGCCTCGATAGCCTGAAGAAGCCAGCACTTTCGCTGGCGTCTTTCCTATCGGAGCATTCGTATGGACTACATAACGCGCTATACCGACCTCATCTACTTCGCGAACGACGAAATTGCATCCTGTCGATACAGGCTCATCAAATCGCGGGACAACCAGACGCAAGTCATCGTCCAGATCAACCATCACGGCGACCGACCGGGCAACCCGGTCGCCGATCACAAAACGCGTGACGCGATCCTGAATCGAATCGCCGACCGCGAATTGACCGGGGTCCCGGTCTCGATGCTCTGCGTCGCATTGACGGAGGGTGATGCGCACCACATCGTCTTCCCAGAGCCAGATCTGGAAGACTATATTCAACGCGGCCACCCTTACCAGCAGACCCCCGAGCGCGCTGCACGCGGCCGCCATATCGGGCGCATCTCGATCGATTCACGCAACCTCGTGATCGGCCGCACCCGTATTCAGACGGCGCACACCGCGCCGACGCCGCCGGATACCGGCCTTGCGGCGCTACTGAACCGCTCTGAGGCGGCTTAGAAATCTGCCCTCTCCGGCGCCGCAACCGTCTGATACGTTTGTGCGCCGCGCAAAAAAAGCCCGACACGTGAGTGCCGGGCTTTGTGCAAGAAAGCTTGACCTCAAGCAGCCTGAGAGAGCAGGTCGACAGGCGCCAGATTCAGCATCGTAAGGTGCTCCGAGTTCGAGATGGCGCGCTCGACCAGAAATCGATCAAGCTCTGCCGGCGTCAGGTTAAATCGCTCGGCGAGATGGGCGAAGTACTGGCCGCGCTTCGCCATCTCCTGATAACGCCCCGCCATCCCCGCCGGCAGCCGCAAAATGCCTTCGTTCAGCCAAAATCGGGCCGACTCCATCCCAGCGTGTTGCTGGGCTTTCACGGACCAGCCGGCGTCGAAGCTGCAGGTCACGAACGCGCAGGCTGCCTCATTGTCCACCTCGACCTGGTCACCCTCTTCGAAGTAGACGACCTGCTCTCCTCCCTTCGTGCGCGCGTAGCGGCTGGGCCGACCCGGATGCAGATAGCGATTCCACTGCTCTGCGGTGTAGTCACGAAGCCCGTCTGCAGGCGCCTCGGCATCGTACGCACCGACGTAGAACCATCCGTGATGCGGGATGTCAGTCTTCGGCAACGGGGCGAGCACCGGAACATGGTAGCGTCGGCCGAGGCGATGCACATCAAACCAGACCGAAAGCGCTGGAAACGCGTGAGGCGCGTAGTGGTGCATGGAGAGATAAAAATCGATCGCCACCAGCTGCGCCGGAGTGATCATCTCGAACTGCACATCGCAGAGCGCCCGGTTCTCCGGCGTATCAGGTATTTCGCCCGTCGCCAACGCCCCCTCATGCCGCTCCGCGCGCTCGACCTCTAGCACGTCGAGGGTCAGCAGGTACTGCAGCAATCGGAGCCGCTCCCGGTAGGAGAGGACGTCGGGCTTGACCGCCAGGTACCCAGCGTCGCTGAGCTTCCGGCCGACCAGTTCTCGTCGACCGAGATCCCACTGCACCGCGACCAGATAGTTCCTGAAGCGATTTAGCCCTTCCAGATGCTGGTGCTCCGGCTCCTTCACCATCGACTCCATCGAGCGATCTCGCTCGCCCGACACGCAACAGAACGCGCACCCGAATCGGGAGCCGCACGCGGCGCGCGCGCCGCCCTCCCCGAGAATCACGCCGCATGTTCCCTCGTTTCCCGCCCGATAGAGATCCGACAAGCGTCGAATCGACGCAGCGGAGATCGGCGACGGAAAGGGCCGATAGGCATCGTCCGCGAAGAGCGAGAGCATCGCCCAGACGCAGTCGGTGGACCATTCAGCGATCGGAGAGAACGTGAGCAGCCCGGCCGCGTTTCGGACGGGTCTCAACGCATTCTCGCTGCGGGCCGTCATGGCCGCTGCACGACTGCCGCTTTCGTCGAACCTGTTGCCGAGTATGGTGACAACTTCGCCACTGCCGCCGGCGGCCGCGGAGCGCTCGAGCGCGACGCGCAACCGGTTTTGCGGGTCGACCTTCCAGTCAGCCGCGCACGCACGTATCCGCTTCCCGTCCTTCACCCCGTTTTCCGGGGTGCGGGGAAGCGTTCCGCGCCCAATCGTTGCGACGACAAACTGCGACGCTAAAGATGGCTTCGCCACGTGCACCGATACCGGCGTGCCAGCGACCGCATAGGCGTCGCGGATCTCATCCAGCATGGCCTGAAGGTGCCCGTGCATACTCGGGTTTTCGATTGTCGTATCCGCACTCGTCACGAAGTGCTCGCGCGACACCTCTGCACCGGCCCGCCGCACCGCCTTGAGCATGAGGATCGCGGTGCAAGTCGAGTCCTTGCCACCGCTCAGCGCGTTGGAGACCGTGTACCCCTTCCGAATCAGCGCGACGAGCGAGTCGATCGCGGACTCCATCTTCAACAGAATTTCCGAAAACATGTGCTGCTCCAGTAGCCCAGGAACAGCTCCACGCGGGATCTGTCCCGCGTGGGTTGAGAGGAAGATAACAATCAGGGCGCGCGATACAACTCGCCGCGCGCGGACACCGCTTCCCAGTTCTTCAGGTACGCATCGGCAACACGAGTGTCACCCCGCAACACTACGACGTTCTCCACGTTGTACCGGGCCGCTTGCTGCGAATAGTTGTAGCTTCCGGTCTCGACGGTCATGCCGTCGACAACGACGTACTTCGAGTGCTGCGCCGGAAAGGCGCTCACAACACGAACGGGGATCCGGACCGCCGAAAGCCCGACATAGGCCGGGGCGTCGATCACCGTCAGTGCATTCAGTGCAATATCGCGCACTGACGTGTTCCCAGCTTGATCGGCAACGATCGCGAGCGTCGCCAGACGCGCCCGAACCGACATCTCGTCGAACGGACCTCGCGCGCTTTCAGGCACGACACTCGACGCGAGCTGACCAAAATCAACATTCAGGAGTGGCATATAGGATCCTCAAAAAAATGGCCCCACTCTCGTGGGAGAGCGGGGCTGCGGGACAAGGGTCAGATGCAGGGCTTGGGGTGCCCCGCAAGAAAAGTGTGGACTTGGCCATCTTTGCAGAGGACCGCGTCCGTTTTAATAGCCGGCCGCCTATTCGCGGCGAGCGAAGCCACCGCGTAGCGCAGGGCCGGCGCAGGCGGCTCCGAACCGCCGTGCATCGCGATCAACAGCATCACCAGGTTCGCCATCCCGTTCATCGAGCGTTCCTCCGTCGACGATTCAGGACGCCACGACCGCCGTAGCGGCCACCGTCACCCAGCGCCCATCAACCAACACGTCGTGCAACCGTGAGCCATTCAGCTCGTAGACGTGTTCCGTACCCATGCGGATGGGCTTCGGGCGAACCGAAACCGTCAGGCTTCGATGCAGAGCAGCATTATTGGACTTCAGCTTCATTGCGTTCCTCGAACAGAAAAAAGGCGAGGAACGCCCCTGTGGGGAACGTTCCCCACCAGGGTTAAAAATATGTGCTGCACTACCTCGCAAGTGCCGCCACGTCGATGACCGCATCGGCCTCCGCAATCAGGTCGGGCGTTTGCGAGATGAAAAACTCCCGCGCATACCCACCCTGACGGAGCACCTCGCGCTTCATACGCATGAACTGCACCTTGCGGTCGGGATCAAGCGGACCATCCGATTCGTCGCTAAACAGCGTCTCGTACGGTTGTCCCGCGTTACCAGCGATGTACAGGGCGACGCCCCGTGTCAGGCATTCGTTTATCCATACCTTCTGACCACCCGACATCACGCCGACCGCTTTGCAGCTGTCGCTTTCGGCGTCGTGCACGAGGATTTCAAATCCCTCGCGCGTGTCACCGTTGGCCAACGTGCGCTGCGTCTGGATCTGGACCGTGAACCGCGTGCCGTAGCACGCAAGCAGCAGGTCGTTCACCGTCTGCGTCAGTGCCGGGCCTGCGTCATCGATCGTCAGCGCAATCACGCCATCATTGCCCACGCCTTTCGCCAACAGCTTCCACTTCGCGATCTCGTCCGAGATGCGCTCTGCGAGTGCCTGCGTCGCTGAAAAGCCCTCAAGCTCGCGCTCGAGCGTTACCAGCGTCGTTTCTCCGGTAGCCTGACTCCGGATCAATGCTTCGATCCTGGCATCCAGCCCCGTGCAGGTCTCGCGTCGAGCGGCCATCTGGCGATCGACATCCGCAATCGCTTGCGCGACATCGACAGAAGCCAGACGCGACACCTCCGCCTCGACCTCCCGCAACAAGCCGTTTATCCGCGCCGTCTCGGTCTGTCGACGCTTCGACGCCTCGCCTCGCTCAATTTCGAGCGACGCAAGTTCCGCCTGGCCTTGTTGCATCCCGGTTTCAGCTGCATCGAGCAGCGGCTTTCGTGCGGCAAGTTCGGTTGCACGTTGCAACGCCTGCCGGGCCGCCGCGAGTCCCGAATTGACGCGCTGCAGTTCGGCGCGCTTCGCCGACAACGCCTCAACAGCCGGCGCCAGTTGATCCAGTTCCGCCTTATGGCTGCGGTACCGGGTCCGAAGGTCATTCAACGAGATGGTCTGGACGTCCACCTGCTGTGCCGCGCTCCTCGCTTGCGCGAGCAACGGACACGTCACGTGAATATCCATCCCGGCACACGGCACCGAGCCGATGACCGCCGATTGCTCGTTCAGGGTCTTGATCAAGTCGGCCTTGGTCGTGCCCTCCGATTGCAGGCTGGTGAGCGTCGATCCGACCGTTGCTGCCCGCAGTCGCTTCGCGTCAAGTTCGTCGATCGCCCGCTGCAAAGGTTCTAACAGTGCTTCGGCCTTGCTGAGCCGAAGCTGTGCATCGTCGCGATCCGCTGCGGCGCCAAGAATGGACTCACGCTGCCGAACAACGGCCGCATGGCCGGCGATCGTGTTACGAATCGTCGTCGCGCGCTGCAAGAACCGTTGCTGCTCCGCCTGCCCGTCACGCTCCATGGCCTCAAGCGAAGACCGCAGCTCGTTGCGACGCGCCCCTAGTTCCCCGAGTCGCGCCGCCGCAGCTGCGTTCTCGCCTTGCTTGGCAACCAGCACGGCGTGCTGCTGCGTCAGCGTCGCGATCTCAGCCTGTACAGCCGTGCGCTGCTCGCGCGCGGCAGCGATCTCCGAAACGTCCATCGCAATCGCCTTGCGCGTCTGATCGACTCGCTCCCGCTTTCCAGAAAATGCCGTGAGGTCTTGCTGCACCACGCCGAGTTCCCGGGCCAGCACCTTCGCGACCTCTGCAGCCTTCGTCGACAACGCACGGAGGTGATCGATCTTCAGCAGTTCAGCGAGCAACGCCTTGATCTCGCTCGCTCCGTACGACGCGAGCGGCCGGCGGTTCTGCGCCGAAAACACGCTGGTGAAAAACGACTCGAGCGAACCGCAGATCGCGTCAACACATCGATCGTAGTTTTCGCCCTTGCCGTCCGAGACAGTGCCATCCGGCAGCGATACCGGCCGCCACTCGCCATCGGTCGAGCGATAGAACAGGAAGTAGTCCGCCTTGCCGGATTTGCCGGGCTTGCGGAACGCGAAGGTCGACCGATAGCGCAAGCCATCGTGCTCCCATTCAAGCTCCTTGCGCGCCTGCAACCCGCTGATGTGATCCCAGTATGAGAACGCGTCAACCGAGAGCTTCGACGCGCGAGACGGCATGATCCGGTACGGATGGAGGTTGTCCATGATCGTCGTCTTGCCGGCGCCGTTCGGCCCCGTCAACGCAATCAATCCATTGGGCAGTGACTCCAGGTCGAGTTCGACGCTGTCGCGTTTCATCCCGTCCCGCACGCCATGGAACCCTTCAAGCAACAGTTTCAGTGGTCGCATGACTGGATCTCCGCGAGCGTAATGGGCTGCAGATAGCCGTCAGGCAGGAACGGCACATCATCGTCGTCGAACGTCAGCTTCGGCTCGGGCCGGGAAGTCGGCTTGGCCAACGTGCCGTCGACGGCCGCCTGTACCGTCCCACAGAGGCGCCGGAACGCGTCCGACGTCTGCTTGAGCACCGAGTCCCAATCGGGACAACCCGTGAGGATCTGCAGTTCGCGACCGGACCACTGACCCGAGTACCCCGAGTCGAACGACCAGATCAAGTTCTGCAGCTCGACACCCAGCGTGACCACAATTTCAGCATGATCGGATTCGATCACATGGGTAAGGACGAACAGGCCATCGCGCTGCGCGATGACAGCGCCGCGCTGAGCACCGAACGGTTGATGAAAGAGAGCCGCTGTGCACCCGCCGTGGTCGACGAGGAGCTTCTGCAATGACTTCGCGTCCGTGGACGCGGTATAGGATTGCGCCCAACGGACGCCGGCAGGATAGAGACCAAACATGAGCACACTCCGAATTGAGACGGAGTGCGCCCCTGAGGGGAACACGCCCCGTCAGGGTGGAAAAGAAAATGGCTGCAGCGCTGCTGCGTTCGATGCGCCAACGGGCGCGGGGTGAACCTCGTTTCGATAGCCACTCGGGCTATCGGAACACGGCTGTGTTCGAATGGACGGAGAGCGTTCCGTCATTGGGCGGCGTTACGCCGCGAACAGATCATCAGAGAGCCAATCCGGCTCGACTGCGGCCGTCGCGCCATCCCCCACGTGCATCAACGTTGTGGTCAGAGATGGAACGGACCCGTCGATTGGCGCGCTGCGCTGATCAGCCGAGGACTTGCCGGGACAGGCTAAACGCGCCAGGATCGCTTGCGCGATCGCGTCGGGTTCGCCGGCCTCGAGCAGCTGCAGCCGATCAACCAGCGGGTCAGCATCGACGTCGGCCAGCTCACACCATCGGGTTAACTTCGCGTCGACCGTCAGCGCCATGCTGATCCCTTCCGCCCGGCTACGCATGACAGGAAGCACGCGCGGCTCGAGCTTCACGCCGGCGGCAGTCGAGAACATCGCTTCGATCGCCTTGCGGTCGACCAGTTGCTTATGCTCTTCGTCGATCTGCCAGCGGATACGCACGAACTTCCCGGCGGATGCCGCCGCGAGCGCTTCGAGCTCGTTCATGTCAGGCGGACCGTCAAACGCAACGGAAACCATCTCCCGCGACGGTGAAGGGACCAGGACGGCCCGTGCATCGGAAGCGGAAACGTCCCAAGACAGATAGCCCTTGTCGCCGAGCTCACCGTAGTGGAAACGTCCGATCGAACCCGGATACCCCACGAGGCGCCCCTCGCGCTCCCACGTCTGGTACTTGTGGATGTGACCCAGCAAGAACGCCGAGCACTCCGCGCCAAACAGCGCGCTCAGGCTGAACTCGTGATCGAATCCTGCCATCGTGACGGCGTGTTCCGTCTGACAACCGTTCACCGTGCCGTGCGATACGCCGATCGTAGGGATGCCCGCCGCTCGGAATGCCGCATTGATCCGGCCGGCAGCTGCGAGGAACCCCCCGAGGGTATCCGGGAGATCTGTCGATGCCGCCAGCGACCCGACGCGCAGCGCCAGGTCGGCTTTGTTCATCGTGGGCAGGCAGGTGAAGATCGCCTGGGGCTCGCATTCGAGGTGATGCCGAACCTCCTCTCCAGCGAAAACCGGACCACGCGAAAACCAGAAATTCCCGTCGTAGAGGGCGACTTGACAGACTCGATCCGCTATCGCCACCGGATACCGCGCGCCCATCAGCGCGAAGTTGTCAAGCGTTCCCGGCGGCTCGTGCGTGAACGTGCCCTGCAGCATGAGCACCGGCATCGCTTGCGCGAGTCGGTGCACCTGCCGGGCGAGGGCGTTCAATGCCGGCGCGTGGGCATCAAGACGGTGGTCGGTCGAGTCACCGCTGATCACCGCCACGACAGCCTCGCGTGCAATGGCCTCACCCACCGCATGCGAAAAGCACCGGTCAGCCTCCTCGAGGTTTCCCGGCGAGTAATGCAGGTCAGAAAAATGCGCGATCTTCATCAACGCCTCCAGAAAAAGAAATGGCCGCCCAAGGGCAGCCAAGGATTGTCGATCGCCGGCGAGCGGCAATAAAAGGTGATCACTTCGAGAACGGACGGTCACGCACCCGCATCAATGTGTAACCAAGGAGGTTAAGTCCAGGCCACTTCGTGGGGTCGGTGATTCGAGAGTCGAATTGACCAATCCCAGCTCCCCAGATTTTGTCGGACCGGCTGGCCTCGACAAGAATCGTTGAGCCCGTTCCGCTTAACACCGTTCCTTGGCTGGGGTTCTGCCGGAACTTCTCCCTGCAGCCCACGAACACGATTGATTCGCGGCTTTTGATCCACGTTTGCTCGTCGAAACCAGATACGTCGCGACCGAGCTCCTTCTGCCTCTTCGGTGATTGCGCCGTCAGAATCTTCGACGCGGTTTCGTGGTCGTCGAACAGCATCGCTTTCGCGTACATCATGAACTGCTCGACGCAGTTGAATTCAACGTCATGGTAGGTAAAACGGCTCGGGTGCCAATTACTCAATACATCTTCAGCACCGAAAAACGCCGTGAAATTGCCAATTCGGCGCATGGGATACTCCGGAGGGATGGGTCGAGAGATTGCCGCTTGCGCGGACGATTTCGATGCGTGAGGCACGCGGTCGAAAGCACTTGAGCAAATGGCTTTGCTGAAGGACTCTCAGGGCGCGACGTAGAAAAAGACACCGGCCCCGAAGGGCCGGCGAATGGGGTGTGATTTACTTGCCGTGGAACGACTCGACCGCGGCGCCGATTTCACTTTGAAGTGAAGTCGGGTCCTCCAGCGCCGTCGTCAGCCTCGCGATCATCTTGTCGACGTCGGTGGGCCGTTCCACCCAGCCGCGTCCGAATCGGAAGTGGCCGTAGATGCGAAAGGCCTTGCGCTGGTCCTCCTCAACGAAGCGAAGGCGCTGCAGCAGGTCCTGCATGCGATGGCGCTTTTCGTCCATCGACTCGGGTGGGCCGTCGCCGGCTACAGCCTGATCAGCGCGCATGGCGGTGCTTTCTCCGTCAGACGGGTGAAGCTGAATCACCGTGCTGCCAGAGTCGGCAAGTGTGGGCCGCCCGGCGCCCTCGATCGCTGCCGTGGCGTCCTCGGCACCGTCGAGCAGTGCACCAATGTCGATGTCCGCATCGAGCACGGTCAGCATCTGCATCTGACGCACCGCGTCGCCCGCCTCATTGATACGCGTGATGTCGAATTCACGCTTCGAGATCCAGAACTTCGTGCCCGTCAGCTTGCCGCGTGCCAGCTGGACCGTCTTCATCGCCGCGTATGCTTTCTGCAGGACGTAGATCGAGTTCGTCGGGAGTTCAATCAAACCCAGTCCCTTGATATCCGGAATGGCGAAGATGAACTGGGCACCGAGGTTGCATTGTCGACTTTGGTACTGCGGGCATTGCTCGGGGTTGCAGATGCCATCGGGAATCGCATCATCCTGCCGGAAAATCACGTCGCGGCCGCCGAAATGGCGAGTCGCACGCTGCGCCCGCGGATCGCGCTCAACCTTCGCATACGTCTTGCAGTAGCGTAGACCATCGGGTCCGTACTGCGAGAAGTACTTCCGACCGCTCGATCCCCACGCCGCCATCTCATTCGGGATGTTTTGCATCCAGTCGTTGAAGGCAAATAGCACGGGGAAGCGGTAGAGCCGGATGCCCTGCCCTCGTTCCTCACCGTAGAGCCGGAGAATCTCGTCGGCGACGTCCGGATTGTTGAAGTCCGAGCGGCGGCACGTGAAGTAATCGGTGTTGCGCGGCGCCAGCGCATGCTTGAGCCGACAACGGGATTCGATCGCTTTGCCGATCGTCTCGAACGAGTCTCCGGCGGCCACCATCTCCTCGTACAGAGCAACCGCATCCGGATTGCCCCGAGCGGCCGAGGTCAGGACCTTGATACCGGGCCGAATCTTCCCGATCACGGGCGGGCGCATCGCCCGCTCTTCGACGACGCTCCGTACGGGGCCGCCGATCAAACTGACAACTGCATTCATGAAGGTTTCCTCGCAAGTTGGAAGATCGCCTGGGTGCGCAACGCGTCCGCCGATTGCTCGAGAGCCTTGGCTGCCGCTTCACCTCGCCGATTGGCGATACTGGACAGAAAAATCCGGCGGTCGGAGTCGGTGAACATGGCGACTTGCGCCACTTCGCAACGCTGCCGCCATGCGGGTGACGTCGTATCAGTGGCTGACCTTTCCTCTGCGATCGTTTGAGTGATCACGTCGGCAATCCGGGAATTGAGACGATTGGGGAGCACACGTACCTCCGGGGAAGAAAGAAGGACGAAAAAAAAGCGCGTTCCTCGGTCGAGGAACGCGCTTCTTGGATTCGGTGAAATGACCCAAGCACCACGTCCCTTCCGGGGACGTGGTGCTCAGGGAGCCGGTCGGCTCATAGAGAGGACGATAGGTCGTCCTCGCGCAGCATGGTCACGCTGCGCTACAACCCATTTTCGGAAGTGCCATTCCGACGCAGGTTCACGGCTCAGTCGACTACAGTCGTTCTACCCAGACAGAGGCCTGGAGAGAGACACCCGTTGCCCGGGTTCGAACGACGCCACGGCGCAAATAAATGCGGCCAGCAGCGAGTTTCATGACTGAAATGGGGAGCGCGGGCGAGGCACTCATCAGAAAGGAATTCCACACCGGTTGCCAACCAGTCGGAGCATGCCCATTGGCACGGCTTGTACAAAAGATGGACTTCGGCCAGCGAAGTCAAGGTCGATGCGTCAGGGACGCGAGAAGTAAAGTCAGTATCGCGAATATCTCGGACCGCAATCCCCGAAAAGCTCACGAAATCAGCCACGCTTTTGCCGACACCCTACATGGCGGGACGCTCAGAATTGGCAATGAGAGAGACCACCCGAAAAACCTCATGTCTGCCGTTCTCGAACCACCGCACCATGGGCGCGGGCAATCCGACGCGCCCACGCAAAGCACCCCCTCCTCCAGCGAGCCGGCGGTTCATCTCGCCACGTCCACCGGCTTGAGGCCAATCCAGCGCCTGACAAGCGACAGCCGAATCGACAAGATCGTGCCCGATTCGGACGCCGTCACGATCCTGCTCTACAGCTCAGTTTTCGCGCGCACGTTCATCCGAAGCGACTACAACTTCTGCGCAGCCAAAATATCGGTCGCTCGCGGTGGCAAGGTTCGAGCACTTGAGACCGCGCTGAGAGATACCACGGACTGGATGCGCAAGGCGACTGCCTGGGTCGAGCGGCACAACGCCCGCTCCCTCACGTTCCCATACGAACAGATCGAATTGAAGGTCACGCGCCCCCTTGCCGGCTTGCTGGTTCGCTGCCTAACCCAGTACGACCGTCTGTTTACGGCCTCGATGGAGGCGCAGCTCGCCGAGAAGATTACGCCGCAGGATCGCGTGAACATCCTGTCGAATGCAGAAGGCCGGATCTTGCACGTCAAAACCCTGTGCATCCCTGATAACGACCGCTACGACGCCGACGGAACCGTCCGCGACTGACGGCTGCGATTTCCAGGCTACCGGACCTAGACCACGTGGTCCGGCGCATTGGCTCGCCTCGAGCCTGTCGCGCATTCGAACCACGCCGCGACCTTCGATCAACCAAGGAGCCCATTTTGGACATTCGCGAGATCCAAGCGCTACACTCCCAATACTCGTCTCGACCCATCGTCATCGACATCGGCGGCCACGTCCGCGCGCTCCCTGCTCCCGATCCGCAGGAATATCACCGGAGGCGCGTCACAGCGCGGATCGCCTCCTTCGTTCAAAAATTCGGCAAGCCAGCTACGATATTTCTCGCCGTGGTGATGGGAGCAGGGGTCACCGGCGTTTGCGCGGCGAAGCTCTGGCACGCGCTCCATCCGCCGCAGCCCTCCGCGCATATTGAGCGGCCAACCGTACGCCCCGCCGTCGCCGCGCCAGTGGCCGCCACCGCTTCCACGCCCGCAGTGTCCCAACGGCGGCTCACCAGCGCGGACTTTGCCGACCCGCCCGGCCACGCGCCAGGCTCTGCCGGAATCGACTCGCAAGCGCCGCGTTCAGCAGACGCCGCTGCGCCAGCGGCACTGGTTAGCGATGCCTCACCCGCGAACGGCAATGAAAGGGTTGCCGCATCCCCCGTCCAGGCAGCGCATGCTGATCCGAAACCGACCGCTGGCCAGCAAGAAGAGTCAGCATCCGACCTCGCGCCCGCCCGCCCAGCGACGTCGACGACGCAGCACGCTGCGCAGCCGACAGCGCAATTGCAGGAACAGCCGACACGCGTCCCGAGACGCCTTCACCGTACACCTGCAGTTCGGCACCACGAGTCAGCCGTGACTACAGCGCCGGCCTCCGCGCCGCACATGGAACCCGCGAAGGCCGATTCCACCCCGAAATCCCCGACGCCGACCAAGACTGGCGACGTCCCATTGTTCTAAAAGAGACACTCCATGAAAGTAAAACCGAACAACGTGACGGTCCTGATGGCGGGTCTGGTGGTCGAAGGCAACATGATTCTCGATCACGGCCTGAGCGTCTTCGCCCTCGCGAACGGGGACATCATTTCGACAGAAGGTCTGCTGCACATCGGAGCCGGCGGGATCGTCAAGGGGAAGGTCCAGGGCGAGATCGTCCGGATAGATGGACTTGTAGAGGGCGACGTCCACGCGCGGACCACGCTGGAGATCAACGGCCGCGTTCTCGGCAACGTCTTTTATTGCGGCACTATCCGGCTAGGGCAACATGCCGCACTCAACGGGCAGCTCCGTCGTGTATCCCGTGAGCTCATCATCGAAAGCGCCCCTGCCGAGCGAGAGACGACGCACGAACGCCTGGAATCGAACGGAGCCGCTCAATGAAGAAGCTCCGCCGGGTTCGCCAAGCCAGCGGTGCCGTGGTCGCATGTGCCTGGTCCGTTCCTGTGATCGCCTCCACTGGATACATCCTCTGGGGCCTCGTTCCCTTCTTCCAGGGGGACGCGACTACGCGGATCGTCCCGTTCCTACAAGCCGCTGCGTATTTCTTCGCCCGAGCTTATAGCGGCGGGCCGCCCGGGGACCCCGCGTTTTCCCTGGCCAATTTCGAGAAATTAAATGTAATAGGCTGGGGGGCGTTTTACTACTGGGGAACGTTTTTCGATCTCGCTCTGGCCGTGCTACTACTCTCGATTGGCTCAGCAGCCGTCCCTTACCTCAATCGGCGCGCATTCGCTTTGGCGATTTGGATTAAGCAATGGGGAAGCAAGTAGAAGCTTGCGACTGGATCCCCATACCCGGCCGCATCACGCGATCGAATCTCGCTCAATACCGGACTCGATTACGAACCGCGAAACCGCATTCTTCGTGGTCGATGAAATGGTCAGGCTGTCGCGAGCTCGCGTCATGGCGACGTAGAACAGGCGCCGCTCCTCCGACTCCGGGCTCTTGCTGTCCGGCACAACCCCTTCCTCCGAGCGGCTGATCCAGACGTGGTCATACTCCAGCCCCTTTGCGCTGTGCATCGTCGTGAGCACCAAAACGCCCTCGCCCGGCTTGTTGTTGTCCCGCCTCAAGAACTCGATGCGCTCAGAGAACGAGCCGCTTAACCGGGACACCACGTCATAAATACACTGGATAGCCCGAGTGGCGACGTCGCCCTTCGCGTACGTCATCATCCACTCGTAGACGCCTTCCAGCGCAAGCGAATGGAACGACCGCAGGCAAAGTGCCTGCCACTCGCCCAGCCGCTTCATGAAGGCCCGGTAAGCGGTCGCTGTTTCCTCGTGCAGGCCAAGGCCGATCAGCTCCTGCTTTTGCAACTGGACGAAAGCGGTCCCCATGCGCTTATGCAATGTACTGAGGTCGTAGGAGCTCATGCCCATATACCCCAAAACGGCGTCGATGCCGTTTTGCTTATGGCCTTCCACGACTTGTAGCAGATTGCACATCAACGCGGCCTGCGGCTTGCTGAGCACCGATCCACCTGACGCCCGATAGTACGGCACGCCATGTGATCGACATACCGACTCAAGCGGATCCAGGATACGGTTGGTACGGGCGAGAATTGCGCAACTCTCGCCGGCAGCCAGTTTTGGTTCAAGCGCTTCAACCGCGGCCACCGCGTCGCCGTATTCGTCGTCAAATCGCCGCGCCGCAACCTCGCCCCCGGTGCCACGCGACGCATGAAGGAGCTTCGGCATGCGATCGACGTTGTTCTGGATCACGCGGTCTGCGGCCGCCAGAATCTCCGCGCGGCAGCGATAGTTGCTTCCGAGTACAACGCGTTGAGCCTCGAACGTGCGCGCGAAGTTCTCCATTCCCCTGAAACCCAGGGCAGCCCGAAACCCGTAGATACTTTGATCATCGTCACCGACCACGGTGACCTGAGTACCTGCGCGGGCGTGCAGCTCAACCCAACGGAACTGAAGCGGGTCCGTATCCTGGAACTCGTCGACGAGCAGATCCGTAAACCGGTAGGGCTTGATCTCCCCACTCTGCATCCGTTCGACGGCCAGACGCAACATATCCTGGAAGTCGATTTTGCCATTTCGCTCAAGCGCGTCTTGGTAGGCGGCGTAGAGCGCGGCCTCGGCCGAGCCTTCATCCGCCTGGCCGAAGTTGGTCTTGATCCGCTCGATGATCGGCACGGCCTCCTCGACCTTCCAGTCGTACCCGAGCTCCGCGAGCACGCGCCCCAGCATTCCGAGCCGGTCTCCGTCCGAGGCAATATCCGGCCGTCCGCGCCCGGGTTGTTGAAGCTGCTTGAAGGAGAGGGAGTGGAAGGTGCCAGCGATGAGGCGGCGCTTGGCGTCTGGCGGCGCCAACGCGAGAATTCGCTCACGCAGCTCGACGGCGGCGTCCTTGCTGAAGGTGACGGCCCCAACCATTGCGGTCGGATCCTGCAGGCGCCAAGCGGCCTTCGCGGCGCTCATTTTCGTCTTGCCCGCGCCCGGGCAAGCGATCGCGAGGCAGTGGCGGCGTAGAAGTGCCACCTCGCGCTGTTGGGGGTTCAACTCGTCGAGCATGGCACCGCCCTTTCAGATCAGTTACCGCGGACGGTGTTCATCAGCTTCAAGTGGGTCGTGTAGCCCCGCAGGCCGACCGGATGGAATTTGCGCAGAAAGCGCCCGGTTTCGTCGTCGACATCGGACTGGTCCCGAATTCCGTTCCAGACGAGGAAATCGAAGTGGTCCATGACCTGGTCGAACTTAAGGATCACCGACAGCAGGCGCATCGAGAACCGTGAGTACGCTTCCACCTCGATATCAAGCGAAGGCTTCGTCACCGTAGGCTCGAATACTGTCTCGCTACGGGCCCGCATCTCCGTCTCCGTTTTCTCCCGAAATCCCTGCGCCACATCGAGCTGCTCGCTCACATACACTTCAAGCTGCTCCAGCTGCTTCTCGAACCAGGTGCTGACAATCCCCTGCTCATTCGCGCCGTAGGTTGCCCGTCCAAAGCGCTGCATGTTGATTGTCATCCGATTCAGGTACGGCCACCATTGCTCGAACAGCGGCTTCAGCCGCGTATGCCTCATCGTGACCCGCGCGGTCACGACGGCCGCGCCCGAGAGCTGCTTGTTCATCAATTGGCGGCCGATCTCGCGCCGGCGCTGGACGATCCGTGCGCGCTGCTCAGGCGGCAGATCCCGGAACAGGGTCCGCGTACGCGCCACCTCCTCCATCTTGGTCACAGCTTCCTCGGCGCTGATCAGCCCTTCTCGCTGGAGGATGCTTGCTGACCGCTCCATCTCGTCAAGTTCCCGCTCGACGTCCCCATCGTCAGCGCCGTCCGTCGTCTGCCGATCGTCGCTCAGGTGCGCATCGCCTGCCGCGGGGCGCACAGTAGCGCCTGCCGGTGTGTTGGCGTGCGCCTGGTCGGAGGCCGCAGCCGAATCCTCGGGTGGCACGTCTGCGGTGTCGGTGCCAACGTGCGATTCTTCGTTGATCGTGCTCATGTGGATCCTTTTTTGGTTGACTAACCGCACGTGCGGCTTGCTTCTATTCTTGCGGGCGCATGCCGCGCAACACGCCCGAAACGTGAACGATTTCATGCCCCTTTCACGGCACTGCGCCCACACGCGGACGAAAAAAAAGCCCCCTCTAGGTTAGAGGGGGCAAGGCTGAAAGCTCTACGGGGAGTCGAGCTTTCCGAGGGCTGTGCACCTGGAATCATTGTGATCCGACAATCCCACCGTAATCGCCGGAAACGTCGTCTGTTTCAATAGGCTTTTCTCGTCTCAGGACCTGCGGTAGCGCGCAACCGGTTGTGGGACTCAGCGCAGAAAGCCCTATGAAAAACCTCAGCTTTCCGCCGTCATTGGTATGAGGACGCCACTTTCCACAGCAGCAAGCCGAGGCACGCCGCGACGATAAGCAAGTATGGCGCGATAATCGGAACGGGCGCGATCAAAACCGCGAACGTCATGCCGAACACCAGCAAGATTCCGTGGGCGGCAAGGTGGAACGACAAAGGGCTGACGAAGCCGGCTGCTGCGGCCCTCACCTTCCGGCGGACCGACCCATCAATGAACATCGCGATCCCGAACACCACGACACCGAGCAGCCAGTACTTCATCACGATGAGGCGATAAGCCATCCGATACACAAGACGCCAGAAATTGTGGACCCAGCGGTTCGCAAAGTCCGCCACGCCCCCGTCCTCAATCTGGGAACTGCCCGTAGACGCCATCGACGCCTGCACCAAACCAGTTTCGACGAAATAGCGCTTGAATATTCGGTTCGTGGCTACGACGACGTCCGCTGCTCGTGCCTCACCGAGGCTACTGGCCACGGACGCGGTCTCGGCGTCCGGGATGACGAACAGCGACGGCTCCGGTGCCGCCGGCAGAAGAGCTAACGACAAGAGGGGCACGAAGAAGAACCACAACTTGATGTGTCCGACGAACCGACTACCAGCCATAGAAGTCCCCAACCAGCGTGCCGACCAGGTAAATCGGCAAGGCGATCAGTCCCGACAGCCCGACGTAAAATTGCACCGGCCGCCGGCCGATAAAAGTGGCCAGCGCGTATGCCATCGCAGTCCTCCCCTGCCGGAACTCTGCCGGCGGCTGCGCAGTCGGCTCATCTTGCGCGGCCGCGGTCGAGATCACGCGCGCCACCGTATGGCCGTCAAGCCGCGTGAGCGTCCGAATCAGAAAATGCGTGAGCGACATCGTATTCCTCGAAGTACAGTCGAAAGGTCTCACCGGTCAGTGCCCGGGCGGCAAGCTGGAATGCGGCCGACTTCTGGCTGATGTTCTCCGGGCAGCGCTCGTCCACCATCTGCGGCGCCACCTTGAACCTAGATTCGAACGCCGTTACCGGCTCGAACATCGGCGACCAAACGTGGCAGCGTTCACCATCGCGCACGACAAAGCGCCGCGCATACAGCATGTGGGCAGACCCGAATAGTCCTTGCATGAACGCGACGTGCGGATCGCCGGTCTTGCGCACGCGCTTGAACGCAGCGAGGCCGTCGACGAACATCTCCTTGACGAGCGGCTCGGCCTTTCCAAGGAAGTGCTCACCAACGAATTCCGCGACACGGGCACACACCAGCTCGAGTTCGGGAGCAAAGGTGAACACCGGAGTCAGATGTGCGGAAAGTTTGTGCTCGCGAATGATTTTTTTGAATAAGGCAGCCATGCTTGGTTGTTTAGCCTGTAAGAATTGGAATGCGTCCCTGATATACCGCGCCGCCCGAAATGCGCATGAAGTACTGCAGGTTCGGGAGGGTCTGTATCAGACGTGTCGGAATCAACGGCACGGCTTCCAGCTGCTGCGACCGCGTCACCGAGCCGGTGAACTCCCCCACATGCCCTTCACTGGCCTTGCTCGTGCTGCTAGAGACGATCAGGTTGCGGATCGCGGTGTCCCCCACCTTCTTCGAGAACCACTCTGCAGTGTCGGTGTCTTCCAATCGTAAGATGATCTGGTTGTTCAAGTTCCCCAAAACCTGCAGCATTTTTGCGGCATTCCCTAGCTTAGCTTCGAGGTCAGCGCGCGTCTGGAACGCCACGAACGCCTTGAAGCCGGCGCCGCGCCCCTTGTTCAGGATCTGGATCACCTGCTCATTGATTGCCTCTGCGATCTCGTCGATGATCAGCACGACATCGGGCGGTTTATCGTAGAAGTTGTAAATCGAACCGCACACCGCCGACACGTCCGCCAGAATCATCGACGCGATGGCCTTTGCGACAATGCTGTTGGACAATGAGTCGAGCCCGATGTGCAGGACAGCCTTCTGCCGAATGACCTTCTCGATCGTCCAGATCTCCCGTTCGTCTTCGAAATCGTCGACCTTCGGAGCGAGCATCAGGCCAGTTTCCCCGGTCGCAAGCATCTGGAGCAGCGGCAGGGCCGACGCGATGATCCGCATGTAATGCTCGCGGTCATGCACGTGGGTCGCGATCAATCCATCAATCGCCTCGTGGCCTCGATCGTTCGCACCGAATCTCGCTTGGTATAGCGAAATCATCGCGTCGACTGGCGTCGAACCTGGCTTATTCGCGAACTTGACCGTGCCGGTCGCAACCTGTTCCTCCCAGTCGGTCTGGCCGCTCTCGATGAAGAAACGCTTGAGTGCTTTCTCCAGGAGTGGATCGATCCCGAGCTGCGCGTACTTCAGGATCGAGCGCAGGTTCGGCTTGTCACCAATGTACAGTTCGCCATTCACCGACCGACTGATAAACAGGTACGCGAAATCACGGAACGGCCCCTCCTCCATGAGCTGCGCGATGCGGCTCGGAATCTCGGACGGCTGTGACCAGCTATCGAGCGGCTCGAGGCGAATTGACTCAGACGGCTTGGCTTGGTTGAAATACAGGAACTTCCGGCCGGTACGCTTTGCCTCGCGCTCAGCTCGAGCCTTCCAGTCCTTGTCGTTCTTGGGATCGATGTTGATCAGCACATCGCCGCAGTGGATAACCTGCGTCGAGATGACCTCATATGTCCGCGTCTTGCCGGAGCCTGTCGTCCCGCCCACCGCCGTGTGGCCACCCATCGCCTTGTAGTGAAAGGGCACAAAACCTTTCGCCGTCTCTAGACCGTGAATCCAGGAAACGCCCTGTGGCTCGCGGTCCCGGATACTGTCCTTCGGCGCAAAGAGGCCCTCGATCATCTCTTCGAACGCGCGGCCGGCCTTCGTCTTGGGTAACCACTTCGGAAGGCCAGGAATCTCGGTGGTCGGCATCCGCAGAATGTCGTGAGCCATCTGGCAGTGCTTTTGCGTCCACTCGAAGCCGGTGCCGAGATACATCGCGTTCACTTCGGCGCGCATGCGGGTCTGGATCGCGAGCAAGGACGGCACCGCCAGCGTCGTAAGCCACTTCGTTGACAGGCCCATCCGAAACTTGAGTGCGCGCCACACCTGCCCCGAGCGGAGACCGAAAACCGGGAGCACAAACAGGGCGAAGGCCCAGCCGTACGGCATACCGGAAAGCGGCAAAACTAGGAGCGCGATCAGCCAACCGAATGCAGCGCGAACCTCGTAAATTGGCCGAAAGTGGTTGATGTAACCCCTCATGCTTCCCGCTCCTGGATCAGTTCACCGATACGCGGAGCCAGCGTAACCTCCGCAGTATCGTTGGCGAGAAGCAGGCTGCGCCGGCGCATATGTTCGATCAGCGTGTCGCTTGTGACGCCGTAACTGCCGATCGTGCGCTTGGACACCACGAGGCCCTTCTCCGCCCACCGAACCTTGGCCTTGCCGCCCGCGACGTCCTGCTGCAGAGCCGAGAAGAAGTCCGAAATCATGCGCGGCGCACCTTTCAGAATTTCGTCGAACCGGGCCTCGGCCCGCGCCGGCGTGGCCGAGGCAGGTTCACGTCGAATCTCGGCAGGATTGACGGCCGCTGGCGGCGGCAGCTCCAGCGCCATCTGCCGGTTATCCGGAGCCTTGGATGGCGCCTGTACTGCAGGCGCCGGCACCGTGCTCGCACTCGTGCGTTCCTGGCCAACCTCTGGCGGCGCGCCCGGCCCCTCCGAAATCCCACCGCCACCCGCAATCGTAGGATCCCCCGAGGAGTCGACAACCCCCGATTGATCTGGCGCCGGCGCTGGCGCAGATCCGGGTATTGGCGTACCCACTGAAGACGCAGCTTCGACCTTGGGCTCCAACTCGGCGGCCACATGAATCGCTGACGGAACCGCGAACGTTACCGGCGCGAAGACCGCCCGTTGCGCCTTGCTGTCGAACTCCGCGGCCGTCACGATCGCCTGACGAACGACCTTATGGATCAGGCTTTCCACGCCCATCGGAGCATGATTGGGATTGATAGCGCCGAAGATCTCCGCCTGCACCTCGGCGTCCAGTCCGGACAGCAACTCCGTGCCGACCAGCACATTTGCCAACATCCCGGTCCGCATGCGTTCCACCGGCAGGGGGGTTGACCGCCTCGCCATACGGTAGCTGGCGTCAGCGAGCCATGGCCCGACCGCCCCATGGACCGACGGGTTCCAAACGTGACGGTCCGATGCTCGCTCCACCTCGAAATGGCGGTACGGCTCGTCAAGTCCGGAACAGATTGCCGCGAGGAATACGCCGTAGCTGTACTGCGGCTCGATGCGTCGGCGTCGTTCCGACGGAAGGTTGGTGCCGAATTTCAATCCACCCGAGAGCCGCATCGCGAAGAAAGCCGTCTCGACCGTCCACCGAAACGCGCCAGCGGGTTCCCGGTACAGTTCCGGGCTAAGCGGAACGGACGAAAACCACTCCGCGCAGCGAATGATCGGCACCAACCACTTCCGGTCGAACTCCGTGCGCGACGATTCGTTTGCGCATTGCGCAATCAGCTCGATACGCCGTTCGTTGCGAGCCACGAGCTCGCCAGCGCCGACAGGAGCAAAGAGACGCGGATCGATCATCAAGCCAGCCCCTTCGTTGCGATCTTCGACAGACTCTTGATCGCGCCACCGCTAGCATTGGCGCCACCGCCGAACATGGATGCAAACTTCGGGATCTCGAAAGAGAGGATTAAAACGAAAATCGATAGATCAAGCGTCATCGAGCCCGAATACGGTGTCGTCAGGCCTTTCGCAATCGTGTTGCCAAACGACGTCGCTAGAGTGGTCGTCATTAGCCGCTGGAGGATCGCGGCAACAACCATGTACATACCCGCGCCGATCGTGAAGTCAAGCCAGCTCTTGAACCAACCCCGCGTAAACTCCGACATGCCAAGCGCAAAAGCGATCTTCCCCATCACGATTGCAACCGCCATCTGAATCGTGCCGAGCGAAATGTAGAAAAGGAACACCAACGACGCAACCATCAGGATGAACCACGCCGCCAACAACGGAACGAGGTTAATGGCCAAGGCGACATAGTTCCACCAGTGCTCTGCCTTCAGCGCCTCATTGATCGCGTCGAATATTGCCCCCGCCGACTTAACCATCGCCGCCGGCAACGACTGCGCGTCGGTGCCGGAAACTGCGACCGCCATGTCGTTGAACCATTTGTAAAACCCAGGAGCCCAGGTACCGTAGGCCAGATAAACCGACGCAAAAACACCCAGAATGGCGAGGTCTTCGAAAACGCTGCCCCAAGCAGCGACCGGGTCTCTTGTTGCGGCAAACCTGACGAACGCCAGGACGATCGTGACGACCGCAAGGCCGCCGGCCATCTTGTCAGAGTCTTTGTCGAGCGACTTGCTGACCGTCACCGCAAGATCGATTAGGCCCTTCATCAACTGCGTGATCTGGTCGATGGCAGCCATCGCACCTTGCGCGACCTCGCCCACCACGTAGCTCGAGCTCCAGCCGCTCGTACCGGCCGGAGTCGGGCTATCCGGCGCCGCTGCAAAAACAAGGCTCGGCAGCACGAGCCCGGCGAGCAGCAGCGCGCCCAGTAACCAAGGACATCTCTTGCTGAGCCTCATTGCGTCGTGATCCCGTAGGCCGCTCTTTCCGCCTGTTGCTTGGAAATGAACTTTTCCGCATCCGCCGCCTTTTCCTGGTCGTCTTCCGCCTGTTGCGCATCCTTTTGAGCGTCCTTCTGAGCCTTGGCCGCATTAAGTTGAAGAATGTCCGAGTTCTGGCTCGTCACGATGTCGAGGTAATGCGTAGTGATCTCGGCTGTTGCCTGCTGCGTCGGCGACGACGACAGTTGCGACTGCAGGTCCTGGCGGCGTTGCGCCATCTCGTTCGTGTGCTCCATGATGTTCGAGCCCATTTGGAACAGGTTTCGCGCGACCTTGTCGTTCTGCTGGAAGAGCGTATTCATGTCCGAGAACCACTGCGCGTTTGTCTTTCCCGATCGGCTGATAAGCCCCTGCACCTGGGTCACCCATTCGCCGCCCTTGTTCAGGTCGCCGTAGAGGCCCTGCAGCGTTCCGACCAGCCCCTTAACCTTGCTGATGTCGCCCGAGATCTGGTCATACGCCGCTTTCCAGGCCGCCGGGTTGAGGTTCTGTGCCTGCAACAGATCATTCATCATCATCTGATACTGATAGAGGATGTTGGTGTTCTGGTAGATCTCCCCCCTAACGGCCTTGGCCGCAGTCACCACGTTTTGTGCGTAGTTCATTGGGTCGAAGACCGTGAGCGCCAACGCGCGCTGGGTGACGAAGAGAGAAGCGGCGAGCGCAGCAACGCGGAGAGTAGGCAAGAATTTCATCGGGAGGCCTTCCAATCGAGGATCTGAATTTCCGCACCTTCCGCGCGCTGCATAGGGAGCTGAGGTTGGCGCGGCCCCGATAACGAGTCGCTCGCGGCCCCGAGGTTGCACCGCAAGCGGACGTGTACGGCCGTCCCAGTTGTGACCGCAGCAACTTCGTCCGAAGTAAAACCGAATGTGTCTCGATAGTGAGCGTGCCAGGCCGAGATATAAGGGCGTTCCATAGGTTTCCTGTCAGTCCGCGGTTGCCATTTCCTGGATATAGTCCTCACGCCAGGTCGGCGAACCTGTCGCAAGGTGCTTGTCGAGCGTGCGTTGCGCTGCGCCGTCGGCGCGCAGGAGCGCGAGGGCCTCTTTCGGAAACTGAGCCTGCAGCATCCGCGAGTGATCCGGAGTAACCCAGAGGTAGTCACGGTTCGGAACGCCATCGCTGATCATGTCGATCTGGTCGTCGGTTAGGCCGAACACATCGCGATAGAGCCGCTTGTTGTTCCGAGCGTCACGGTTGGGCAGGAAGAAGAAGTTCTGGATGTTCTCCTTCAAGATCTCGAAGTTCGGGACCCGCTCGAGTTGACTCAGCGACTGGGTGGCCATGACGAGCGTGCCATTCAGCCCGCGGATCGTGACCGCCCACATTTCGAGACGCGCGTAAAAATTCGGATACCGGAAGAAGAAGCCACACTCCTCGACCTCAATGACGGTGAAGCGCTTCCCGTCCAGCCACTGCGAGATGCGGTAGAAGGCATAATCCATGAACAGCGCCGCTGCCACCGGATAGTTCTCGAACAGTTCACCCATCTCGATCGCGAGATCGTCGGAGAGCGAAAACGCGTCATCGACGTGATCAAAGAATCGGCCGTTCTTCTCGCCCTTCGTCCAGATCTGGAGGCGCTCACGCAGCTCAACCGGCAATAGCGTTGTCAGATAGGAAAGAGTCCAATACCCCGGCCCATAGCCTTGCGCGAGCGTCACCACGCTCTCGTAGAGCGTCCGCTGCTGCTGCGGGGTGCATCGAAATTCCTCGCCATCACCTTCAATCGCCATCTGCACCCAATCAGACACGTAGGTGTAGTGCCGAGGCTCCGCCAATAGTGAAAGGGGGTTGACCTGCGTCGCAGCCGCGAATTTTCCAGTCGCATCGACAAACCTTCCGTCCGCGAATACAGTAGGGATGCGTGTTGAGCGATTTTTGTCGAACTTAATTCGCCGAGGCGCGAAGCGCCCCGTCTGCGACACAAGAAAATTTAGAAATATCGTCTTGCCAGCGCCGATTGGGCCTACAACCAGGCTGTGGGATTTCCCGCTCGGATCGTGCAAGCTAATGCGCTGGAGCGTGCGGTGGCGAGTCGGGAGCAGAGTGAGCGGACCGACCTTCTGCCCGAGTTGCTGCGTTAGCCACTGATTGACGTCGCCACCCTCCGCGACGCCACGCACAGGCGCAATATCCGAAATTACCGGGGTCTCGACAAACTGCAATCGCTTTTGCTGATCCCAACGGCCAGGCAGCGTAGATGCCCAAGCAGCGGCAAGGTTACGTTTTTCGATCAGCACGCCGAAGCCAGCGTTGCCGATTCGCCCGACAATCTCCCGGGCGTTGTCGTCGCATTCCTCGATCGTGTCCCCATAGACCACTACCGAGATGTTCGCGAAGCCGTACTGCTGGCCGTCCGCGACTAGCCGCGCCAGCGCGTTTTCCGCCTCTTCCGCCAAGATCTCGCGCCCCTTCTCGTTCTCCATGCTCGCTTTCTTCTCATCCTTCGAGAAGAAGCTCTTCAGAATCTTCACGGGGCTAAATGCCGCAACCTTGTAGAACTTGCGCATCTTCTCGATGTACGCCTGCGCTTTACTGGTCGACAGGAAGCGAAACATGACGCAAATGTCCAGCTCGGCGTCCACGTCGGCAAGCACGTCGAGCGCGGCCTCCTGGAAGCCCATCCACTCCTTCACCGCGATGATTTTCGCGTACCGTGTCCCGTAGGCCGATTCGAACATGATGTGCTCGGCGCCGTATGTCACGTAGCTTTCGGTCAGGTGCGTATCGAGCATCGTCACGGGGTAACGAACGCGCCGAGGCGGAACCGAGGGATTGGCGGTCTGGTGAAGAAAAGCTAGCGCGTTCTGCAGCTGCAGCCGCTTCACCTTAAGGCGCGCCACGCCGCCTTTGAACGCGTCCAGAATTCCTTCGAAGCGCTTGATATCCGACGTGATTCGCTCCATGTCGAACACGAAGGCACTACGAGCGAGCACCATATCCTTGACCGTTTCAAGCAAGGCCATTGGAACGGACTTGCCCCCCACCGTGATGTGATAAGCAATCTTTTCGAACAGCTTGTTGATCCCGGTCTCGGGTGTGTATGCGAGCGCGAGTGAATGCGTATTGCGGAAGTACCGTCCACTCCCGACGCTTTCCAAGTTGATCGCGTCGACTCGCCGATCCATCTCCGACGAGAAGTGGCCACCGATCTCACCCCGAATGCGCCGATGCGACATCCGCCACCATGCCGTGATCCGGTGATCGAAGTTCTTGCACGCGTGGTCGAGGTTGTCGCGGGCGGCCGAGATCTCGTCGGAGTTCGGGCTGTCCGCGTCCACGCCTTCGAACGTGTAAAGAGTGAGTAACGACCCATCCTTATCGAGAACAACCTCCGGGGTCACCATCGTCGCCCAAGGTGCGATTTCCTGGATTGCTCGACGCTTCGTGCGCGCACTCAAAGGGGAAGCTCCTGATCAAAGCCGTATGGCCGGCGAAATCGCGCGGCGACATCGGCAGTCGGTAACGGCTCGTGAACGTCCGGATATCGGTTGTAGACGACTAACACCTCTTTCCACCACGGATCGCTAGACGACAGCCAGCGCAGTACCCAATGCACAACGACGCCGACGACCAGGTAAATCGGCGACGTGCTGCTATAGCAGAGCAACGCCGTCAGCGTACCGTTAGCGATTGCGAAGCTTCGATCGGCGCCGCCCATCTGCCGAGGCAACGAGAGCGATCGGCTAACCTTCTTCGGCTTACGCACAGGTGTAATTGATCTTCAAGTGGTTCTTTACTATCGGGAGCGCGCACGACGCAAGTCCCAAGCCGACAACCACGGTCGAGAGAAACTTCCCGAAGTTGCTTTCCGAGTTCGAGATTAGGACCGCCCCGACGATGATCAGCACCATGCCGATCCCAAAAAGCCACGGTCCACTGACGTAGCCCTGAATGAGACAGACTAAGTCGGCCGCATTTCCCAGATCCCCGAGGTCGACTGCCTTCGCAGCCGGTGCCGCGAACGTAAGAAGAAGTGCGAGTAGCGTCGATCGCCGCTGCCCCTGTCCAAACAGGTAGTGACCGGTATCACCCACAACTTTCCGGACCTGCGAACTCAACGTTTGAAAGTGCTTATTCATCGAAAAACCCCGTATGGTTAGAAAACGCGCTCGAGGACGTAGTCCCCGTCTTTGAACCCTTTGATCGCCAAGACCTCCGAAACGTGGCGGAGCTCGCCCGTCCGTCGAAGGTGGATAACGTAGTGGAAGCAGTCGGCGATTGCCTTACGCATGTCGGTGAGCTCCCATCGGCTGCCTGGCGGGATGCCCAACATCGCGAGGCTCTCCAGCCGGCTCAGGCCGCCGCGCGCGTCGTTCGAATGAATCGAGCCCATCCCGCCGTCGTGACCGGTGCTCAGAGCCTGGATGAAGTCGTACGCTTCACCGCCACGTACTTCGCCGACGATGATTCGGTCGGGGCGCAAGCGCAGACAGAGCACGACAAGAACCTGCGTCGTCACGCCCTTGTCGGGGTTCGACAGCAGCCGGACACGGTTCGGTAGGTCGACCCTAAGCTCCATCGTGTCCTCGATCGTGATGACGCGCTCCTCTTCCGGAATGGCCTCGTTTAAGGCGTTCAGGAGCGTGGTCTTTCCGGACGATGTACCTCCGGCAACGAGTACGTTTGCTCGCTGGCGGACCATCGCGGTGAACGCTTCGCCGAGCGCCTCGTCCGCGACGCCCGCTGGGAATATCGGTCGCTGAACATCCCGCTTCGCATAGAGCCGGGAGAAGGCGCCCATCCTCGCGTAATCGGCGAGCGACAGTTTGGTGTCCCGATGCCGGCGGATCGCGAGTGCGTCGCCGTCGATTGCGGTCGGTCTCATGACCGTCGCGATCCGGAGATTCTTGTGGCCGCCGTTAATGATTCCCTGAGCCGTGCCGGCTAGCGCCGACTTCTCGACCGAGGCCGCAAGTGAGTGGATAGCGCCCTTCAGCGTCGCCGGATTGAACTCGATATCGAGCCGACGCATCACTCCGCGCTCCTCGACCCAGATGTTGTCCGCTGAGTTGATCATGACCTCAGCGACAGTCGGTGACTCGAGGTACGGCTTGATAAGCTTCAGCGACTCGAAGAACAGCTGTACGGCGTTCTCCTCGAGGCGGGCCACTTTCAAAAAGGGAATTTCGGCAATCTCGGACATGCAGCTATTGTTCAAGCTGGCACAGCCGGCCGTCGCTCAAAAGATGGGCAAAATTGACCAGCTTTCGGGCACCCTGTGGTGCATACAGCGAACGCCCTCAAGATCCGTGCTACGCGCAACCGGTTGTGGGCGCAAACCCGGAATGCTTGGGAAAAAGATATAGCTTTCTTCCCTCCGAAACGCCTACGCTGATGGCAAGCGTTCGTAAGAGACGAAAAAAAACCCGGTCACAAGGACCGGGCGGATTACAGAAAATGGCGCGCAACATGCGGCACGTCAGCAAACGACTTCAATCGTCTCGCCAAACGGTGCGCGCCGCGCACGCTTGAGCGGTGTGGTTGACGCCCAAAGGACCGGATATGCCGGCTCTTCGGATGGAAACGAGCCCTCCATATCGGTCAGGTACACGAGAAACGCCGGTTCGATGTCCTCGCCCGCAATCCGGTGAAATGGATCGATAAATGAGGTGCCGCCGCCGCCCTTCAACGGCGCCAACTCGACCAGGTCACCCTGCTCGAATATCTGAACCTGCGTCACACGCTCGTCGCAATCCATCACGATCAGGCGACGCGGGCGAATTGCGTCGGCTACGGCCAGGATCTCGGCCGCGAACTGCGCCTGCGTTTCATCCCATACCGACCCGCTGGTGTCTCGAACGAACACCGCGTCACCGACCTGGGGTTGGTTTAACGACGGCAAGTACATGCCGAGATGCAGGTACCGGCGATCAGGCAGTGCCCACGTATAGTCGATCGGCGCTGCGTCCTGCGCGAAGCGATGCAGGAGCGGTCGCCAGTCGACCACCGAGGCCACGGATTGCTCAACCGCCGCCTGTAACGCCCCGCCGAGCTTTCCACAGGCCTGCGCGGCTTTGGCCGCCTGCAGCACGGCCACCTTCCACTCGACCTCCTTCGCAACCTTGTCGGGCCCGGCGTATTGACGGACTTCCCCACAGGACGGCGTGGCTTCAGTTTCGGTGCCGCCGGACGAATGCGACGGCTGAGCGCCCGGCTTGCGTCCAAACTGCGGGGCGTCGGCCTCACCGTCGTCCGGTTGCTTCCGAGTCTGTCGCTTCTCGTGCATGAGGATGCCGTAAACCTCCTCGGCCGACATGCCCTTGAAGCGGACGTCAATGAGCACCCCTGGTGGAAGCTGCAACCCGGCGTCATCGACAATCAGGTTGACGACGTAATCGCACGCCTCATTCCAGACTTCAGGATCCCGAGCACCCTGACGCCAACAGTGCCCGCCCGCGACGTGCCATACCTCATGGGCTAGCACACCGCGAATTTGAAGGTCTGTCAGGGCCGCCGCATACACTGGGTTGTAGCCCAGCGACGCACTGTCAGTCCAGAACGTCTTGCAACTCGGATCCTCCCGAACCTTGAGCCGCAAAGCCAGCGAACCGATGAACGGGTGGTCGAGAACGAGCAACGTGCGCTGCTTCGCGATGCGTGCATCCATGGCGACCTCATGCCGCAGCAAGCAACGACAGGCCGGGCGACGACGGAGCCTGGATCTGGTCGGTCAGCGGCGCCGCCGGCGCACCGCCCATGAAGGCCGCCATGAGCCCCTCAATTTCGCTCGCCTTGCTGGCCACCTGCGAACGCAAGACACTGGACTCCTTCAGATCAGCACCGTTGTATGCAGCGAGATGCTGTTTTGCCTCTGCGAGAATGTGCGTGAGCTTCGGGTCATTGCTGAAATTCAGCTTCGGCAGCAGATCGCACAACTCTCGAACGTGATTCGCCACGTCGAGCCGGACGTTCCCAGAGCCGTAAAGTCTCGACGCCATCGTCGAGACCGCTTCGTAGAGCCGTCCGACCAGGTCGTTGTTGGCGGTCTGGATCGACGCCATAGCATGTTCGTCGACCTCCGTGCGCAGCGTAGCGAGAACGTCGTTCGGAAGATCGACCCCGAACTGGCTGGCGTCCGGGAACGGCAACACCGACAGCTTGACGCCGAACTTCCCTTTCAGCTCCGCCAAGCTCGGATAGTCCGCCTCGTTGTACAGGGTATTCATCTCCGCCCGAGCCTGCTCCTTCAGGTCCAGGTAGTTCGTTAGAAACACCGAAACAGCGAGATCGAACTCATCCTTCATCGCGCGTAGTCGTTCGGCCAGTTCCATGTAGACCATGGTCGGCAGGAGACGCACGCCAAGTTGATCGTACTTCAGCGTTCGGCTGTAGTAGTGGGAGCGAATCCGATTTCCGATCGACACGACTTCGGAGAAACTCGGCGCGTGCTCGGGCAGGAGCCGCTTGTTGAAGCGCCCGATACCGCGCGCGCTATGGCTCTTTTCGACTTCCTCCGTGACTTTCCCGTCGTAGCGGCGGGCAACCCATGTGGAAATCGCGACAGACGACAGCATGACCTTGGACTGCAGATCCGTTATGTTCATGATTGGCTCCAAATAAACAGGAAATTCCGAGATAAAAAAAAGCCACGTTCCGAGATCGGACGTGGCTACAGGCAAATGCATGAGAAAGCGTCTCATGCGAGCTTCATATTCCCATCGCTGGATTGGTATCGATGAGAGGACCTTCCCGTCAGGGCTGCAAAGGTTGTACGTGCGACGGATCCGACCTCGCAGGCAGGCGAGCGGGATTAGCCTCGAGCTGCGCCAGGATGGCGTTGACATCCTCGTTCGAGAGAGCCGGCCAGGGTTGCGGCTCCGACTTCCGCGCCGCTTTCGGGTCGGACTTCAAAACACCGACGAACGTAGGAACGCATCCAAGGGTAACGACGGCGTCGCCCTCTCCGTTGTGATGAACGTAGGGCATCGCCCCCCTCGACCGGCCGAGCATCTTGCCGATCCTTTTCATCACCGCCAGGCGATCGGGGTCGTAATGGCCCACGACGCCGCTGGCCTTCGTTGCCACGATGCGACGATAGTCGGGAAAGGTCCCCGTGACCGGCTCGAAGCCGATACGCAGTTGACCGAACACCATCGTGTAGCGCAAGCCCTCGATCTCGATGGTCAAAACGTCGCTCGCGCCCTTGGCGGGCCTTACCTGCTTGACCACCTCGTTTGGCACCGTGAGGGTGATGATTGACTGTTCTAGCTCATTGGCCGCTGCCGCCCGAAAGGCCACCATCATGGAGCCGTCCGTTGCGACCAAGCGGGTCTCGTTCCGCGTCGCCTCAAGATGCACCCCGTTTAGGAAATGGCGAACGTCATTGATGGCGGCGCTGAGCTGTACGGCTTTCAACTGCGTGCCGGTCAGGAAGATTCGCTGCATAGTGATTCCCATGGTGCGAAAACACCAGCCATTGCGGACTGGAATATGGTCGTAAATGCGGTGCGGCGCTTCAGTTCTTCCGAAGGCGAATCTCGGCACCTTGAAGCGCATCACTCGCCGCGAATGATCTTGCCGATCTCCCCACCTTGCGCACGAATGAACGCGTGGTGGCTAGCCAGTTCCGGCGCTCGGGCAATGGCATCACGCACGAGCAGTGCCGTGAACTCGCGCTGGCCAGCGCCGACGAGGCGATCCGCATACCGCAGCACCCGCTCGAAGTTGCTGTCACATGCCTTGTGGGCAAGCGCTGCGGTGATCGCATACAGAATGCTCGCCTCGTCCGGAATGACACCGAGATCCGGATTCAGGAGAATCGCGTCAACCGAGGGCAGCGCCCGATAGATAGCGAGGAAGCTCTGCAGCTCACTGCCAGCCGCCTCGCCGACCGTGGCGCTGATCGCGTCGGGCAGCAAATCAGGCGGAACGGCGCTGATCGTCTTGGCGAGAAACCCCCATTTCCGGGGGCTCGCGGACGCGACGATATCGCGGCCGCTGCGGGCTTCCCAAAGCAGGTGTGGACGGAAGCGAATGAACGCGATCAGCTCGGGAGCAACGTTCTGACGAACGGCCCAGGCCGTCCAGTCGTCGACCGTGGCTTCGAGTTCGACAACCGCCGCAAAGCGCGAGATCAGCGGATCGAGGACACCGGTGACGCCGGCGTTGTCGCTGCGGCGATTCGTCGCCGCGATGAACGTGACGCACTCCGGCAGATGATGCTCACCAATACGACGCGCGAGCAGCAACTGCATCTTGGCGGCCTGCACCGCAGGCGAAGCTTGCCCGAGGTCGTCGAAGAACCACACCAACGGCTGCGTCGCCGACAGCGCGCGCTCCAGATCGCCGAAAGGAAGGAAGCGCGCGTGGCGGCCATCGTCCGACGGGAACGGCAGGCCCTTCGAGTCGGTCGGGTCCTCGACGACGGGGTGGCTGATAAGAAGAGCGTGCCCTGCAGCCGCCGTGGCAGCCTCGACGATATCGGACTTTCCGATACCGGGCCGACCGGTGATCAAGACGGGAAGGCGGCTCGGAATGTAGGCTGCAAGCAGCTGGGTAAGACGGGCGGGAGAAAGTTTCATGGCAGGCCTGAAAAGAAGGCCCCACACGATCGCGCCCGACAGGGGCGTGACCCTGTGGGGCGTTGGAAAATGCCGCGAAGCGGCGATTCGGCAGTTCTGAAGGCGCCAGGTGGCGGCTTTATGCGGATGCGCCGGCCAACGCTGCGGCCTGTTTCACCGTCAGCGACGATCGCGGGACGCTCGTGGCGCGGCTCGCGATCATGGCGCCATAAACATCGGCGAGAACCCGGGCTTCGGAGCAGAGAACGAGAAGCTCATCCGGCCCGGCAGGAGCCGCCGACCGATTTCGCCACACGTTGATCGCCGACTCGATCTCGACGATCGACACGGCACCGGACGGGAAGGGGTTAGGTATTGCAGTTTGATTCACGGATGACCTCAGAGACGTCGCCCCGTGAACAACGCCCGGCGGGACGTAATCCCATGGGGCTAGAAAGTGCCGCAATGCGGCGGGTTCGATGCGTCGATGACGCGGTGCGTATAGCCAGTGTAGAAGTCGCAACCGGGCGCGCCGGGCCGAAAGATCGAGAAAATTACACGGCTTTAAAACCGCGCCATTACAAAGGGGCGAAAAAAAACCGGCGCACAAGGCGCCGGTTGTTCCAAATCGACGGGATACCCAACTGCTATATCCCAGGCAGTTCACTTTGGCAGGGAAACGCCGAGGCCATCTTTACCCGACGCGCCGCTTCCTCGTCCCGTATCCGGCGGGCCCGCTCCTCCGCGACGCCGTTATGCTTCTCGACGACGTAGATAAAGTAGTTAGGTTTTGCCGGACCGCGCCAATTTTTCCATTCCGCCATGATTCGCGCGCGGATCGCGAGATCACAGGCAAAGTAGGACGCCCGCCCTGAACGCCAATGGCGCGCATCCAGATCACGCATAACTTGCTCAGTCTCACGAGACCGTGTCAGTCGGCGGACTTTCTCGGCGTCAACGTCGGTCTCCGGCGCCGGTGCGAGCTGATCCGCGAATAGCGGACAATCCCGCTCGAGCTTCCGAGCGGCACGCTTGTGTCGATTGAGGAATGCCAGCTCTTTACGGCGCGTCCAGGCATATTCTTCATATCGAATTTTTCGGTCGAATCGCACGTTTTCGCCCCCCGCTCAAGCCGCGAGCGGCGTGAGCTGCGACCGCGCATAGTCGAGCGTGCCATCTTTCGCCCGAAGCCGTCTGCTCTCCGTGGAACCGGGTTTGGCCAACGCGTAGTGCGTCGCCGCACCACGGCGAAAGCATCGGATCTCGGAATAGCCCTCAGCGATCGCCCGGTCGACGTGTTCGACGCCCGATACGACGACATTGTCGGATCTCCGATATCGGGCCTGGCCAGCCTGCTCCTTCGCGTCGTTAGCCGCCTTTTCGGCGACCCGGCGCGCGCGCGCGGCACCCTGTTTGGCCTCCCAGTCGGCTTGCTCCGCCTCGTCGTAGCCACAGAACACGAATATCGCCCGGCGCCGGCGCGCCGAATTCAATCCGCGCAGCGACAACCCACACTGCTCATGGACTACCTGCTTGCTCTGGTCATTCCAACCCACCGGGTGGTCCAGGTGTCTCAGCAACTCGCCAACATCTCGCGCCTCCACCGCGGCAGCGAATCGATTCGGATGCTCGAACGTTGTCCGGCCTCGATCCAGTTTGGCAATCTCGACCAGGAGGCCGTACCGACGCTGAGAAATTCGCCCTTGCTCCCGCTCGGCCTCGAGCCAGTCGAGGGTCTTCTTCAAAACCGCGTCCGCGATCAGTTCGCGCAAACGCTCGGCCACGGGAGAAGAGGCCGTACCGACATCCACTGGACGTTGATACTGTTCGGGAAGATCCGGCTTGGCCAAAATCCCAGCGGCGAAGAGCCGGTCGTCGACGTCATAGTAGGAAATGCCGGCCGGCGCCGACTGGAGCGCCGCGACGATCGCGGCGCCCAGCTCGGCGTCGATCGGCCGCTTCTCATGACGGAAGATAGCTACTGCCGACCGCATGACGTCGTACGGCAGCGTGTTGCGCAGGCCTGGCACATCGAGAAGAACGGGGAACCACTGCAGGTCGTACTGGAAGCGCTCTGCGTCACCACGGTAGCGGGCCAGCACTGATTTAGGAATCGGTTGATCCTGAAATAGAGCCTGAGCGACATGAAGCTCGTGCCGACCGTTGACACCTCCGGACAGCGGGAGTCGCGGGCCTTGCGAGGTGTAGCCGAAGAGGGTGAGCGCTACGCCCTCGCAGACAGCCGACAGTGAGAAATTGGAACCCGACGCGCGCGCGGCCTTCACTTCGGCCTCCAGCTGCTCCGGCGAAAGCATCCACGCCGGCTTGTTCGCCAACTCGAAAACGAACTGGAAGATTTCCCAGCGCTCGCGGGTGACCTGCCACGGCTGCAGCAGCTTCCCCTCCTTCGTGAACCAACGGTCACGAATCTCGGCAAAGAGAGACGTAAAGATCGCGTGGGCAGTACCTGGCTGGCGAACGGTCAAGATCCCGTTGTAGCGCAGGATCGGCAGCGAAGTCACCCACCGCGTCAACGAGATATCCGCCGTGTCGAAAACGGCCAGCGATACGTCGTGGAAAAACACGTGGAAGACGTGTGCGAGGGTGTCAACCTTGATTGCGTTGTCAGGAGTTTGGATCGTGTACATCAGTGGTTGTCCTTGCAGAAAGAGGGCAACCACCCCATCCGGGCAGTTGCCCCGGATTGGGAGAAAGAAAAGGTGCAGAGTTAGGCGATATCGAGCAAGCTCGATACAAACGCGGCGACGGCCCAGCCATGGGAACGTGTCAGCGTTTTAATGCGAATGAGCGGTTGAATTCGCCAGTGATCAGTAAGGCCCTCCACCTGCAACCAAACACTGTCGACGCGCACGATCCACCCTTCCGACGCTCCACGCTCGATCGATACCGAAATCCTCAGTCGGTCTTCGCCGGCAGTTGGCCACCTGGCCCATGGCCGAACGCCAGAAACGGCTTCGCTACCAAAAGTGCTACGGTTTGCAACGGTCACCCATTCCGGCTCAAGGTTGGCGACGCGGAGCGCCTGCTCGATAGACCGAGCGGCCTCTTCGACCGTCTTATCCGCGAGCTCGCGGAGAATTTGTGGCCGTTCCTGCACATCAGACACGAAAACCCCCACAAAGAAAAAGGGCCACACCGGATGGTGTAGCCCTTGAGAGGAAAGTAGCCACCCGGATGGGTGGCTGCCAGTTCGATTTAACGCGTGTGGTGACGCAGAGAACGACGTTGGTCGCGCTCCGCCTTGCGACCGCGCTCGCATGCGACGATGCCGTAGCCGCAAAACACCAGCGTCAAAAGCAGTGCAACAGGACCGAAATACATAGTCATTCTCCGTTCATGGAATCCATGCCGACGATGTAGGTTATCACACCGATCACGACCAGCGCCGCGACGTTCATCGCCGTCCAGATCGAGAAGTCAGAAATGGCATGCACATAGCCGACTGCGCCGACGATCGACGAGACCGTCAACGTATGGCAAAACCGCCCGAACTGCTGGCGCTGATCTTTCGACCAGGACGCGCGAACGAGACGGGCGCCCAACCTGGACCGGGGCTTCGAGGCGGGCTCGGCTACCGAGACAACGTCGAAGGTATCTCCCTTCGACTGTATCAGTGTCGCAACAAACCCATCCCCGGTTGCGGTGGCCAGCGGAGGCGCCTCAAATGCGTTGACCGAAACCAACGCATCTCGCATTGCGACGGAGACGCGAACAATCTCGTCTTCGGCATCGAAGGATCCGCGATCGATGATCGTCAGGCCCGAAGGGTATTCGACTCGAACATCAACGATTTCCATCGCGCGCTCCTATCGCCTGTCGATATCGAGGCCATCCACGAGACGCAGCCCGCCAAGCAAAGCCTGGTACCCGTCGTCCGTGTCGAGTTGGGCCAGCGGCACCACGTTGTCACCTCCCCCGGACAGGTCGCGATGCCCCCGTCTAGTACGGAACGACACTGCTACACGCTGACGCGACGACGAATCCGCAACCTCGAGCATCATCCGGCTAGTGCGCAGCGTCACACGGCAACCGCGGCCAGGTTTCGCGGGCTCCACCACAACCTCATGCTCGCCCGCGCGCAACCGAAGATCGCGGGCGACACGGCGGAGCATCCGCGTCGCGTGGTGAGTCACAGCAGCATCGGACGCGACACCACCTGCCCGCCTGTCCGCATACAGAACTTTCGGTACTTTGAACATCTTGCCCTCGAAAAAAAAGCGAGGCCCCGGAATGGGACCTCGCAATTCAGGAAGAAGCCGGCATCTGCCGGTAAATGAACGGCTCAGCGCGTGATGCGCATGCCGGAAGAACTGCTGACGAGCATCACGCGATCGCCCGGGGCGAAGCGCTGCTCATCGGACTGAACGACAACCAAGGTTCGGCCGGAGACCGTGTGTACGACTACCTCGAGGCCAGCGTGGCGCGCGAGGGATTCCGACAGACGTTGAGAGACGTAGGCCGCGCCGGCGCCGGCCAGCGCGCCGGCGATGTACCGGCCATTGCCGCCGCCGATCGTGCGGGAGCCGAGAAACGCGCTGACACCCGCGCTCAGGAACGATGCCAGACCGGAACGGTCGGAATCGCTGCTGATTGTGATGCCGCGCACACTGACGACCGTAGCTGCCTCGATTTCACCCGAGCGCTGAACGTCGTAGCGCTGGTAGACGTCGGGAGATCCGAAGTCATACGAAGCACACGCGGTAAGGGACGCGAGAAACAGGGCAGAGATGAGAAGCTTGACCATGACGATTGCCTCAAAAAAAATGAGGGCAATCGCCTGTCAGGGAGATTGCCCTGACAGGGGAGCCGACGTGTCGTCGGTGAGAGAAATGCGCACGGGCGGAACCGGTGCGGCGGGGTCGATGCGCAGAAGCGCGAGAGTCAAGACCAGTGTAGGACCGCCCGCCGGCACCGCACGCCCGAATCGTCGAGAAAATCGCCCCGCTTTCCTCTGGACGAAAAAAAAGCGCCCGCCCGAATGCTCGGGAGGCGCTTGTGTCAGAAAAATGCACGCGGTCTAGATGTATCCAGCAGCGCGGCTGAAATCAAGATTGGCGGGTCCCTCGTAGATGATTTCCACGTCGACTGCGAGGCATTGACCGCCGGCAAAATCGAACCGACCACCTGCCTTAATCGCCGCAATTCTATCGGCCGTCTTGCCGTAGACGACGAAGCCCCACCGCTCTCCTTCGGCCATACCGAACCGGGGAAACTGTACCGCACGCTTAAAGCGAATCACCGCGTGCGGCAAATCAATGTCTCGAACCATCCCATCTCCTGGACGTCCCATTTGAAAGTCCTCAGATCGGCGCAGGCACCCGCCGGGTGCCTGCCCGTCATGTAAAGAAAAGCCGCCTCTTGTCGACGCGGCGCAAGCTATGCTGTCACCGCTTTCTTACGCTTTCGCGCTTGCGGCCGCGGAGGCGGAGCGTCATAACCGAACCGGGCCCACGCAACAGGATCGACCGGCACAGGATTCGTTCTGCCCGTCGCGAGGTTCACGAAAACTGCCGAATAAGACACCGAACCGGTGCGAAACAACGTCCAGAGCAGATTGAACGCCTGCACCGAAATCGCCTGATTGATGACCAACGACTGCTTGCGCAGCGCATCGGCCATCGAGCACGATGGCATATCGTCTCCCTTGTCGTTTCGAGCGTTCAGCAGATCTGGAAACAGATCGCCCACGTGCGGCAACCTGTCATGTCGCGCCTTTCCGAGCTCACCGAGAATCACCTGGCCGCGATCCGTCTCATTGCCGCAGTCGAGGTAATACCTGACACGGCCGCGCTTCGCCGCTTGCACGATCGCATGCCGAGCTCGACGCGTGTCGACGCAACCAACGACGAGGTCCGCGACGAGCCGCACACCTGAGTCGACCCGGCGCGGCTCCGCATTCCAACGCGTGCCCATCAGATTGTTCAGCCGGTGCACCATGAGGAGGGCCTTGTGCTGACCGACATCGGACGGATAAAAGCCCTGCCGACCGACGTTCGTCTCACTCACGGTGTCATCGTCGAAAACCGTGCATTCGATTCCACCGGGGTGTCCGAGCTCAATCATCGCGTGATGCAGCCGTGCGAGGCTAGGAAGAAACGCGCTCCCCGTGCCGCCAGCGCCGACAACCACTACTTTCCACGGCGCTTTCACCATATCAGGCGGAATGCGATGCTGAATGGGATCACTCATCACGCTACCTCCCTTGCCAAAGCGGCGGCCCAAGGTTCAGGAACGTCCGCCAGGTTCTCGAATATCCTCTTCACGCAGAGGCGAAGCGCGCGCGACGGCACCCTGTCGCAGTGCCCCAGCACGAATGCAAACTTCACGTCGTACCGGTCGTCCTTATCGTCCGTGTGTGAGAAAAAAGCCTTCCCCCGCCCATGGGAATGGCAGTCAACTACCAGCCACTCACCATCGGACAAACTTGGGCGGTCGTAATCGAGGTGCGAGGGCCCATGCGACAAAGATTCCAGAGGAATCAGCCGCCACTCACGAGAGGCTTCCTTCCAAACGATCCAGGCACCGGTCTCGTTCGGAAGCGCTGCACGCGTCATCGCATGAAATTCCGCGATGAGCGCCGGCGGCACAGGGCCACAACGCAGCTCCGTGACTTCATCGACAGCGCCGTACGGGATCGGCGTCTTCTCGTGGTACATCGCGATACGGCGCACCACCCGGACCCACGGTCGAAGCACTTCCAGAAACACGCCGTTCGCGGCGATGAGAAGGCGCTCTCCGGGACGTTCCATCGGATGCACCGGCTCACGCCTGGGCACCATCACGGTTGGAAAAGACATATGCAGCACTGTATCGATCGGGTTCATTCACCGCCTCCGTTTGAACCACACACGAGCTTCCGGACTTTGTACGACGTCGGCACCAGCGCGTTCAGCGGAAACCTGTCGCCGAACTTACCGTCGAGCATGTCTTGCCAGAACGCGAAGACACCGCGCTTGTACTTCACACGCGCGGAGCCGTGGTTCGGGTGAGTGAAGGCTGAATCGAAAAATGCCGACTCCCACCCCTCGATCGCCTTCACCTCGATGCGGGATGGGACCTTCGCAGTGCCGATACAGATCTGGCCGTCGTTCCAGGTGTTGAAGTACGGCGGCTCGAACAGTGGCGTGTCGGCAGATGGTCGGTCGCAGGTTTTCGTTGAGAACACACGAAAACCGGTCGCCGCTGCTTGAAACACGAGGCCTGGATGGGGCACCACCGCCGACCGGACACCTAACTCACTGCAATCGAAAAACACCCGGCGCATCGCCGGCGGGCTCCACCATGTGACCCCGGTACTCGACACTCCGAGAACGTTCGGGGGCAGGAACTCCGATTTCGGCGCCGCGTTCCGGTCCAGTTGGACGAGCGCGCGAATCAATGCGTTGCGATCCACTGGCCGCCCGGCACCGATCACCGGCCGGCCAGAGCGATCGTGGACGATCTCATGGACGGTGGCGAACTGATTACCGGATCTGCCAGCATAAAAAAGAATGGCAGATTCGAGCTCAACGGCGCGCGATAGCTCTGCTGTTGCAAGTTCAGTCATAGGGATCCTCGGGTGATTTAGAAGGTGTTCAACGCGCCGAGCAAACGATCGACATGGTTGAGCATCCGAAAGCCGAGCGCGAGATCGCGGTACTGCTGCGCGATTGCGGCACTGGAAGTAGAAAACGGGATGAAACAGTTAAAGTAAGTCTCTTCGCCGCCTTGGTGGGCATAATTGAAGTGATCGTCGAGAAGCTCGGAAATGAGGGAGTTCTCGTCGATGACCACCGTTGCCAGCGAGTAAATCGGTTGACCATCTATCCCATCGCCGAGCAAGAACCGTTTTCCCGCAGTACGCAGAAGACGCGACAGGGTGGAGAGTTCCTCACAGACCTTCGCCATCTCGCCGCCCGCCAGCGCTTGCAACTCCGCCAACTCGCGCTCCAACAGTTGAATCGACTTGGACCGGCGGCCCTTCACCTTCGGTGGTCGCCGAACTTCGTCTGGGTAGATTTGCGGGCGCACGACGCTGGGAAGGCGCCGTTGGATCGATTCTTGGTCGTCCTCGTACATTTCCCGGAGCCACTCGAGAGCCTCCTCGTCAGTGGCTGATTCGTTGTGCTCCCAGTGATAGCGAGAAAACTGGTAGAGGAACCATCCCGGTGTTCGAATCAGCCCCGTCCGACACGAGACTTGATCGAGGATCGATATCACCGAAGAGAGCAACAAGGGGTGAACCTGCTGGGCCGCCGGCGCGAACCTGGCGAGCGTATATAGCCCTTCGTCCGCCATTTCCAACGCGAGATACAGCGGTGAAGCCAAACTCGATTCGTCGTCATAGCAGCGGCATTCGACCATCTCCACTACCGCCTCCCGCTCCAGCAGCACGGGCGTATAGGACACGTTCTGGGTCTCTGTGCCTATGCGTCCCAGCCAGGCCTTGAAGGCTTGCTTGAACGCATCCAGCGCGCCCGACGGGGACTCGACATCGGCCGGCCGGAGCGGACCATTGATGAAGTGCATCTTCACCGTCTCTGCCAGATCCCGCTCCGTCCGCCATCGGTACAGCCCCGCCACGGGAACGCGTTCCGAAAGCGTCGGCAAGGTCAGAAAACCATCGGCAGATCCACTTCCGGGAGCTGAATGGCGCGCCGATTCCCAATGTGGGCCGGCGACGTCAGCGAGGACTGAATCAAGTCCCGAAGAGCCGTACAGCATTTGGACACCTCGTCATCATGAAAAAAAACCGCCCATCCGGGCGGTTCCTGTTGTGTAAAGCCGTTGTCCGGATCGGACAACGCCTCGAGCAAGGCGTCCTTACGCATGGGCGCCCTTGGCGCCCGCCGCGCGGACGAACTTATAGGTCATCACCTCACCCTTTAGCTCCGGGCCGTCGACCGCGGCGGTCGTTAGTTCGGGGTACTGGGCGGTGTAAAGATCGCGAACCTGCTCCGGCGAGAATGCCGGGCCGGGGTCTAACAGGGCCATGCCGTTGTAGATGAACTCGCGAACGATTGCTGCGATGCTGATCGTCATAGATTCCCTCACAGGATCAACGATGACAGATCGGTGCCAGCCGACTTTTCACCAGCTGCTGGCGCCTCCGTTCGCGCGGCGGAGGTCGTTCCCGCCTCCGCCTCGCCCGTATCGTCGTCCGCGTCGCCATCCATGCTCGCCATTGCAGCGGCGGGCTGCGACGCGCCCGACAGGACCTTCTGCGCTTTGGTCGCCTGCTTGTGCTGCTGAGCTTCGAGAATCGCATTGGTCACGGCCACCTGCTCACCAAGCGACTGGTGCGCCACCGTAAAGCCGGCAATCGCGTTCGCAAAGCCGTCGTCGAGCTCCGCAGCCGTAGCCCTCAGGATTAAGGGCTGCCGCAGCATCGAGTCCTTCCCCCCGGCCGGTGTCAGAAACACGGTAATGACGTCGCCGTCAATTGCTAGCGTCAATACGAGTTTCTCCGCTGACCGAAGCAGCGGTTCGAGTGCTTGAAACATTTTGATTCTCCAGAAAGAAGCGCCGCACTAGGCGGCGCAAGCAGTCAATGCGGAACGGCAGTGGCCATCCGCTACTTAATATTTCAGGACCTTCAGGAGCTTGCCGTCGTACACAAAACCTTCAACAGCGAGCAGCGCAGTGATGACGTCGGCCTTCGACTTCGAAAAAACCTTCTTGAAGTTGTCGCCCATTGCCACTCGCAGGCCGAGCTCGTCTGCAATCACCATCATCTCGGCCTTGGTGACCAGTTCCAGAAACTCTTTGTTGAGCTTCCAATGCTGGGTCAGGTCGAGATCGTGGTGCTTGCAAAGCTGTCGGAGATACGAGACGTCGAGGCCTTCGACCGCGGCGACGAACATGCCGGTGATCATCGTGGCTTGCTGCTCGGGATTCGCCGAGGCGCTTAGCGATAGCGCCTTCCCGAAGTCGGAAGCAGGCGCTTTCTTATCGGTCACCTTCTCAAAGACAGCACGGAAGGCTTCATCCTTTATCTGCCGGGCGTACCCTGCGAGAACAATCGCGATCAGGTATTGGCGCGCGAGCTCGCCGCTCTTGCCGACGTCGCGCCGCAATGCTTTGCGCCAGAGTGCCTCACGATACTGCTTTACCCGATCCGATTCAGCGACCACGGTGACGGCGGCCGGCGCAGCGGCACCGGCCGCCGACGCGTTCTTACCCCCGGTTTTAGCCGCGACGGCTGAAACCTTGCCGTCGGCGGTAGCCGCTTTCGTCGCGGCTTTGTCAGCCTTGATCCGGTCCGCGACCTTACGCATATTGCAGACGGTGTCGAAGCATTGTCCCCGAAAGGTCTTGCCGGCCGAATCGGGCAGCCCGCTAACGGCAACACCGAAGTTTTGGCAGCCGTGGCAAGCCTTCGCCTGCGCCTCGCCTACTCCGTTCGGCCCGTCAACTGTGAGCTGGACCCGCGTGTGGTTGTCACCGGCGCGCACGATACGCACGGTCGGAAATTCGTCCCGCAAGCTTCCGGCTATCGCCTCGAGCTGCTTGTCGGTCTTTCCGTTGTAGCACTGGCGATTCGTGCAGTTGCCCGTTGCGATGGATTCGCCGAACATCTCCGACTGCATTGCAGAGTTGTGCTGGCACGCCGCGCAATCGGCCTTGTCGAAGATCGCCGCCGACAAAGAGCATGCTGCGCTCTCGACCAGCTTTCGAACCTCCGCGATCGACTTCTTCTCGGCGACGATCACCGGAAGTACCCGGTCTTGATTGTCCTTGGATAGCGCAGCGAGCAGCTCCGCATGACCGAGGAGGATTTGGCGTGTGTTGAGTGCGATAAGGACGTCCTTACTGCAATTCAGCAGCGCAAGGCGGCTGTCGAGCGTCGGACGGCTCCAACCGATCCGCCGCGCCGCTTCGTCGCGGTCACCTTGACACCGGCCAAGGAGGCGTGCCGCCTCCACAGCCTCGTCACCGGGGGACATGTCGTCGCGCTGAATGTTTTCGGTGAAGGCGATTTCTTCCGCCTCCACCTCGTCGACGTCCTTGACGTTCACCGGCATGTCGTAGTCTTCACCACGGGTTTCGAGCGCTGCTTTAAAGCGGCGGCCGCCGGCGATCAGTTCATAGAAACCGTCGTCTATCGGTCGCACAATGACCGGTGTATCGACACCGCGGGCCGTGATCGACGCCTTCATTTCGGCCATTTTGGCGTCGTCGAAGTACGTGCGAGGATTCCGGCCCAGCTTGATACGGCCGAGCTTGACGGTCGGCTGCTGAAGGATAGCTTCTTGCATGTCAGGTTCTCCAGAGAGGGAACCTGCCCCGATCGGGGATGGTTCCCGATGGGGTTGAAGTGATTGCCGGCGACGCCGGCGGAGTCGATGCGTCGGTGACGCGGTAGATTCGAAAAAGATACCGCTTGCAATTCGGCCCCCTTCCCCAGAAAGCCTGAAAGATCCATCTAGCTTTCACTGAATCTGCATTGCAGTGCCCGCGCCGGGACGAATAAAAAAGGCCCGACCAAACGATCGGGCCTCGGTGCAAGGAATCACGCGCTAGCGTTCTCTAGAACAAAGCCAGCTGATCGACAGTCTCGAAGATGCTGACCCTCGACTGCTCGACTGCCGCGTCAAAGAGGTCGCATAAGGCCGCCTCCCGAGCCACGGCGGCAACCGTAGACTCGTCAGCCGGCTCCTCGTTGGCCCTGCCATCGCACTCTGCTTCGCCAACCGGCTCCAGCTCTGGGGCAGGGTGTTGATCGCAAGGGCTTCGGGCAACCGATAACAATTCGCGCATGGCGTCCACTTGCCTGCGCAGTCGGAGCTTCGACCGCCATCCCCCAATAATGTGGGCTGGGGTGTACCAGATTCCCCAAATCTCCCCGGTGAGCGCGTTCCCATGCACAATCATCGCCGGGATATGCATCAGCGACAGTTGCAGGTAGGTCATATGCACGCAACGTGCGTCGATATCGATGCACGTTGCATGCATGGTCTGTTGGTAGTTCTGCCCAACCGAGAGCAACGCGTCTGCCGTCGCGATGACCATTCCACCTGCCCCACATGCGGGCTCTTGCATGCGCATGAAGCCGTCCCGCTCTATGGCCGCGCTTCCATCACCGATCAAGAGTCCCGCCATCAGCCTCGAAACCGTGTAAGGGGTGAAGAACTGCCCAGCCCCGTCGTTTCCGATGCCCATCATCATGTACGTCTCACCCAGCACATCCGTGAGATTGCCAGGCTGCGGCAATGTGCCAGGCGGCAAATTGTCATCTACGCCTAGCCGATGCTCGAACGAGAGTGTCAGCTCCGCGAACATCCGAGCAAATAGTTGAAGTTCGTCCGGGCTGTACTTTCCGGCGATCTCCAGATAACGCTTCTCGCGAGAATCGAATTGCTGCGTATTTCGGCGAACGTGATCAGCGATTTCGGTTGAACGTGATCGGTGGTTCCGATTGATGGTGATCGGCCGTTTCGGTCGAAGGTGATCGCTGATCACCGGTTTCCGAAACGAGCGATCATCTTGCCGAAACGGGTGATCACGTTCCCGGAATGAGTGATCAGCGAACCGAAACAGCTGATCACGCGACCGAAACGGGATAGCCGTTCCGGCTCGGCGGTGGTGTTGCGCATTTGATCAACGACGGGCGTTAGCCTTGATCCTTTTTAGGGGACAGGTTGATGCCGGCACATCGGATGAGCATGCGCAAACTGAAGGAAGTACTGCGGCTGAAGTGGGCGTGCGGCCTGTCGCACCGCCAGATCAGCCGAGCGATCGGCATCAGCGTCGGCGCCATCTCGGCATACGCCGCGCGCGCGAGCGCGGCGGGCCTCGACTGGGCTACCGTCGAACCGCTCGCCGACGACGAGCTCGAGATCAGGTTGGACCTGCCGGAGGAAACCGCGGTCCCGACCCGCCGGGTCGAACCGGATTACGCGGCGATGCACCGCGACCTGCGCCGCAAGGGCGTGACGCTGCAACTGCTCTGGGAGGAGTACGTCGAGGCTCACCCAGGCCAACGCACCTATCGCTATACGCAGTTCTGCCAGCGGTACAAGGACTGGGCTGCGGCGCTGAAGCGCTCGATGCGCCAGCAACACCGCGCTGGCGAGAAGCTGTTCGCCGACTTCGCCGGGCAAACCGTGCCGATCCTCGGCCGCGACGGCGGCGTCGCGTTCAAGGCCCACGTGTTCGTGGCCGTTCTCGGCGCCTCGAACTACACCTATGCATGTGCGACGCGTTCCGAGACCATGCCCGACTGGATCGGCAGCCTGATCGACGCGTTGGAATTCTACGGCGGCGTTCCCGAGTTGCTGGTGCCCGACAACCCCAAGGCATTGATCGCCAAGGCGGATCGCTACGAACCGGTGCTGGGCAACACCACGCAGGACTTCGTGAACCACTACGCGACCGCCATGTTGCCGGCGCGACCGCGCAAGCCGCAGGACAAAGCAAAGGTCGAGGTCGGCGTGCAGATCGTCGAGCGCTGGATCCTCGCACGCCTGCGCAACCACCGCTTCTACAGCCTGGCCGAGCTGAACAAGGCGATCGGCAAGCTGATTGCCGACCTGAACCGGCGTCCGTTCAAAAAGCTCGACGGCAACCGCCATGAATGGTTCGAGCGGCTTGACCGACCAGCGCTACGCCCGCTGCCGGCCCGCCGCTACGAGATCGCGACCTTCGTGAAGTGCCGCGTCAACATCGACTACCACGTCGAAGTCGACCATCACTATTACAGCGTTCCGCACAGCCTCGTACGCCAAGAAGTCTACGCCCGCGTGACGCGCCACGGCGTCCAGATCCTGCATCGCGGCAAGCGCGTCGCCGCCCACGCTCGCAGCCGAATCCGGAACAAGCATACGACGTTGCCCGAGCACATGCCGGCGGCGCACCGCGCCCACATGGAATGGACGCCCGGGAGATTGCTGAACTGGGGTGCCTCTGTCGGTCCCGGTGCCGAGGCGATCGTCAAACACCTGCTGACCAACCGGCCGCACCCCGAGATGGGGTACCGCGCGTGCCTCGGACTGCTGTCGCTCTCGCGCAAGTACGGCAAGGAACGGCTGGAAGCCGCCTGCCAGCGGGCGCTCGTGATCGGCTCACCGACCCGCCGCTCCGTGCTGTCGATCCTCGAATCCGGTCTGGACCGACAGCCGATGCTCCCGATTCCGCCTACCGAATGGCATTCGCCCGATCACGAGAACGTGCGCGGGCCCGAGTATTACCACTGACCCAAGGAGGTCACGATGTTGATGCAGCAAACCTTAACCCAGCTCAAGTCCCTGAAGCTCGACGGCATGGCTCGCGCGTTCGAGGAACAAGCAGCGTTGACCGCCAGCACCAGCCTATCGTTCGAAGAGCGCTTCGGCATGGTCGTCGAACGCGAGCTCGCCTGGCGCGATACTCGGCGGCTCGAACGGCTGCTGAAGTCTGCGAAACTCAAGAATCCCCAGGCCTGCATCGAGGACATCGAATACCGGCAGAGCCGCGGCATCGACAAGAGCGTCGTCGCCGCACTTGCTGGTTGCGACTGGATCCGTAATGCACAAAACCTCATCCTGACGGGGCCGACCGGAGCAGGCAAGACGTGGATTGCGTGCGCGTTCGGTCAGCAGGCCTGCCGACAAGGCTTCTCCGTGATGTACGTCCGCGTTGCCCGGCTGTTCGAGGAATTGAAGATCGCCCACGGCGACGGCAGCTTCACGCGGCGGCTCGCGCAGCTCGCCAAGATGGACGTCCTGCTGCTCGACGACTGGGGGCTGCAGGATCTCGATCAGGCTGCCCGAAACGATCTGCTCGAAGTGCTCGACGATCGCGTTGGCACGCGCTCCACGATCATTACCAGCCAACTGCCATTGGAACACTGGCACGCTTGGCTGCAGGACCCGACGCTCGCCGACGCGATCCTCGACCGGCTCGTCCATCAGGCCCACAAGCTGCCGTTGAAGGGCGAGTCGATGCGAAAGACCAACGCCAAGCAGTCCTCCGCATCCTGATCGTGATCACCTTCGCTATAATCCATTGACCGCGCAACACCACCTTCCAAACTGATCACGTTCGCCGAAACGGCTGATCACCATCACCGAAATCCGCAGAATTGCTGCTTGTCGACACTGTTGCTCAATGCGACGGCCGCCATCTCAACGTAGTCGGCAAAGATCGTGCTTGGCTGATGCCCATAGGCAAATTGCTTGATCAGCCGTACAAGTTCGGCCTGATGCGGATCAGCCGCTCTAACGAATTTTCTTTCTGCGCTTTTCTGGCTCATGCTACGACCTCGGTCGCGCAGATGATTGATACGGACATTGGTGCTCTCCGAATAGGTGACGGGGAGCACGCCCGACGGGAGTGGTCCCGTCGGGGCAAGGAAGATAGGCCGCGCGCGGCCGTGGGTCGATGCGTCAAGGACGCGATAAGTGGAAGCGATGGTACGCGCTGATGTTCGATCCACGGCCTCAAAATGAGGCCCGGTTCGAGCGTGCTTTCAAGCCGTCTGTCGCCCCGGTGAGTTACCCACATTTCCGCTGCACAAGCCTGTGGATAAGACACCCACGGCCAAGCAGGGCGGCAATCGCGCGTGATGCTCGATTTTTCAGCAACGGCCCGTCCACGCAACCGGTTGCGCGGGGTTCCGCGGAAAGCTTCAGAAAACACATGCGCTTTCGCCTCCGCCTCGTCCGCTCATTAGTAGCATCGTTGAGGTGGCGCATCTTGCCCAGCCATCCTTCCGTTCAGCGGTCTGCCTCTCTGGCCGGCCGCAGCGCCACTGCGTTCAAGAAGACGGCATGGCCGAGGTCGCTTGCTTCCGCCTGCCTAACTCAGCAACTCTCCGAACGTGGACCGAATCATTCCGAGTCTGATGATGATCGTCACGCTGGTCGCCGTCGTGACCAGGCTTCGACACGATTACCAGGTAATCGCCGGTTGTGCGATAGCGGCTCTATTTGCGACTTCATCAGCCTTATCAGCTCTCCGGAGTCAGCTTGCTCGTTGGCGGAGGCAGCGCGACGCCAACGAGAAAATGATCATGGAACAGCGATTCCCGTTCTGCCACGTCACCCGCCTATCGTCCGGCGAATGGTTCCTCACGGAGAAAGAGACTGGTCGTGAATACAAGCAACCTGCGAGACCCATGACGAAAGCCAACGCGAGCGGGGGCGGCACCCAATGAATCGTGTTTCCTTTGGAGGTGTCTCCGTCCCGCTTGAGCATGTTCAGGAGAATCCTGCCGCCTTCCTCCGGCAGCTCGAGCGCGCGAAAATCAACCCGGGTTACGCGCAGTGCCTGTGCCGCGGCACTACCGCGCCGCTGCGCCTTCAGATCCGCCGATACGGCAAGTCTGCTGCACCTCGCCGGCTGGCCTGATGAAGGGCCCTTGCATGACCGCCAGTCCTGTTCGTTCCACAAAGACCCGATAGAAGCCTGCAGCGACGCGGGCGGGACCTTGCCGGGCATCGTGTCCACCGAGGTGGGCTTGCGAGCGAAGCTGGATGTTGCTCTCACTCAGCGCACGTTGGCCGCCACGTCCAAAGGAACTCGGCAAGGCGGCGCCTCCGCCACGTCGCGCCGCTCGGCGCCGCTCCTCGGCTTTCTGCAGGCGCTGTGGCAGGTCGCCGGGCTCAACCGGTGGTCGGCCGCCGACCGCGCGCGAAACTGGGGGGTGTGCAACGCTCGCATTCTCGCCGGCATTGGTGACGCCGTGATCAACGGCGAACCTGCAGAAGACGTTCTCCACGTCATGCGCAGATTCCAAGAGGTTGACCGGGTAGCGATTAACGCCGAATTCGACGCGTTCCTTGTGCGTGTCGGCCAGCGCGACGGCACGAACCATCGTGGCCTGGTCATAGGTGAGCTCGCCGAGGTTGGCACAACCCCATATGGCCGGTCCGTCACGCTGCGCCAGAGCGCCAAACGGTATTACTGCGACAGCGATTTGATCGCGCTAGCCGAGAAGCGGTACGGGCACGGATTTCGCGCACTAGGCGACCGGACCGCACGCGTCGTCGCCGTACTCGTGATCGAACGAACGGCTAAGGGTCATCACGTCGCGGTCGATCTCGCCGCGATGCTCTGCTCCACCACCTATATCAGTTGCGACTCGATCCACGAAGTGGCAATGGCGAACCGCCTCGTCGCCGAAGGCCGCAGCTTCGAAAAGCCGATCCGTCTAGAAGCAGAGGCAGAGATGCTCCCTGACTTCGTTCTCACGGACACGGCCGCGCCAACGCACATCGAGGTCTATGGCATGAACGGCATGGCCAAGTACGAGGCTCGCAAGCGCGAAAAACAGCATCTGCGAGCGGCGCGGGGTATCAGGGCCGTCGAATGGAATATCGACACGACCCGACTTGCTACTGTGCAGCTGCCGCCCATCGCGCTCTGGTCGGTCTTACCTTGACTTGTCGCCGCGCCTTGCATGATGAACGTATCTATCAAACCAGGACGCTTCTCATGCACGGTAAAGCGCTGTTCCTCCAACGCGCAGTCTCCCGCACTGATCAGTGGGGCCCGCGATTCCCGACCCTCTCCATGGCGTGCCACCGGGGGGACTCCATCTCCGCCGGCCGCCAGATCGCGATTGCCGTCACCGACGGTAACGGAATGAGATTCGCTGTATTCACCAGCTTCGGCGCGATACTCGAAGCTCGAGCGTCGTGGTCCGAGCTGGAGCGTGCCGGAACCTGGTGGCACTACGCACGCATCTGGCATTTCTGGGTTGTAGATTCGGATGAATCGGCACGGCGGGTATTTCCTACCGATTATGGCCACGTTATCGTTGTCGCGTCGGAAAAAAATGGAGCCTCTGGTATTTCCAGCTCCGCGCTCATGACCCTCCTTCAGGCTGCTGAACGACGCGCATCTGAAATTTCAAGCGGCCGATAATCATTGGGAAGGAATACTCGCGCTTTTCTCTGTATTACCAGCGAGAAAAAAAAGCAATAATGCCGGCGACGCGAAACTTACAACCTTCCGACACATGATCGAACAGCTCTACCCTTGTGAGCACTGTGGCGGCCGCCCAGCTGTCGGCCGATCACAGCGACTCATTGACAGCGATGACAACCGCCGATTCGATTTCAGCCAGTTCGGGCGTCTCGGCGGCCCACCGCGTATTGGCGACGTTTTGCCTCGGCCGCCCGAAGCGCCGAAGACCGAAGCGCTCGTCTGCATCTACTGCACCGGTTGCGGCATGTCTACTCAGTGGGAAACGGTCGGCGACGACGAGACTGCCGCAAAGGACCGATGCGCAAAGACCTGGAACCGGCGATTGAATCGACCGGCAGTGTCCGAAAACGAGCTCCGGGGCCTGATCGAGAAGGAGCTCGGCGCTTGCGACGCACAATTGGTCCTCGACATGCTCTCCCGCGCCAATGGAAATTGGGACGAGATCGGTCCTATTTTCAAGATGCTGGCGCAACGCATCGTAGATGCTACGGTCGTCACTTTCGACACTTGGCCTATCGCGCCGGTGCTGGAAGACGCGAGCCGATTCAGAAAGCTCGTGCAGCTGGCGAAGTGGATCGAAGTCGACGGCGAGGACTACATCCAGTTCCCGAAGATCCATTCCCCACGCGAGCATCGCGATTTTCTCTTCGAGGATCGAATCGCGATTGCAGTCGACGGCATGCCAGATCGAGATCGATGGTAGTAGCACGCAAAAGGGTGGAACTCGGACAAGGGCGGCCGACACTGCCGCAGCGGATATTTTCGGAAAATGAAACCGGGGACCAAATTGAAAAAGAATATCGCTAGTCGCCTGTTCGGATTTCTCCTGCTCGGTTTCTCTGCGGGACTGTGGGCTTGGATGTTGGGATGCTTCGCGCGGTCGTTGCCACGCGGGAGTTTGGAGGCCTGCCCCTTGCCGGCAGCCTGGATCAAGCCGGGCATACTGCCCTACCCGATGATAGTCTCTGTCGTCGCTGCCCTGGTGGGGCTGCTATACGTCGTCGATGCCATCCCCTTCCCGCGAGATCCAGACACCGTGGAATCCAAGTAAAGCGGCTGCCAACACCAGCCCCGGGTGAACCCGAAACAGGGCGCGGACGCCCGTATGAAAAGCCACGGCCAATCGAACACGCGGGAGCGTGATACACCGCCCGGGCACGTGGCGGCATCGATCGTTGCGGCGCGAAAAAAAAGCCGGCTTGCGCCGGCTAAACGAGAGTTCTAGCGCAATCCGAGGGCCGGCGCCAGAACCTGAGAGACAAGCCCATCTTACCGGGCCCACCGCACTCGATATCCCCGTTACAGCCTCTATTTCCCGCTCCATTCCAGGCCTCATCCCGCATCCCCTTGGACCGCTGCCGATCGGGATCCAACGGCTTTGCGGCTCCCCCACGCAGATCCCGTCGCTGGCCCGAGACTTGGTGGAGATCTGCTGCTTTCACAACCTATCGCCACGTACTCGACCGTCCACGCTTGACTTCCGCCGGTTGAAGCTACCCTAGTCCTGATGGGCTCGCCGACCTCTGTGTGGCGCCGAGCACACGTGGATCAACCAAAGGGAAAGGACCAGATGGGATATATCAATCCGCTATTGAAGCTCACCGCGGCTCGCGACCTTCTCGACCTTCCAATCGAATCTCGTCGTGCGATCGTTTCAGTGCTTCGAGAGCTACGCAGCCAAGCGAATGACGAAGCCGAAGTCGCGTGGGCGCGTCGGAAGGGGCCGATGGCGGCTTACTGGCGTGCTGTCGCCACGTATGCACGGCACCTGGCGCACGCCGTAGGCCACGAGCGATCACGGCCCCAGTCAGTCGCGACGACGTCCCCGAATTCCACCGGAGACTTCACCATTGCTGGACTCGCGGACGCGTCTGAAGGCCTGGGAACCGCCCGCACCTGCCGGCTAGAGCGAGGAACCGATGGCAACCCGACCTGAGGACCGCCGGCACGCCTCTTCACCACCGCCCGCGACGCGCTCACGCATCCTGGAGAGGGCCGACAACCGCTGCGAGCAATGCCACGTGGCAAACGGCGACGCCATCGTGCGCGGCATCGAAAAGGACGCAGGCACGTTCCAGCGTTTCGAGGGCGACGGCGAGGTTTTCGCGGCCGAGGACGGCCGTCTGCTCGGCTACTGCAAAGCGTCAGAATACTGCGGTTGCAAGTGGACCAGAGTCGTCCTCGCCATTGTGCGTCTCGACACCGTGCGTGAGAACGTTTCCGACGACCAACTCAAGGCGCTCTGCCAGCGATGTCGTCTTGCCCATGACGCCGAGCGCCGCCGTGTGAACGCTGCGGCGACGCGCCGCTCACGCTGGGCGATCGGCGACTTGTTCGACGTCGACGCCACGGACGGAGCAGAATGACCAGCATTGATAGCACGCACGCGGGAGAAAACGCGCCAGAGGGAAGCTTGGGCGCCGCTCGGAGGCCTCCGCAAGTTCCAGCGGCGAACGACGAGGAGCCGAATCAAGTGATCTTTGTTGTCCAGGCCGTCACGATGTACGAAGGGAGCGACCCGGTCCGCGCGTTCGCGACCAGGGAAGCCGCCGAAAGCTTCGCACAACGATGCCGCGATCACGAAGACGCCCGCCGCGATCCGCCTCGGGTCGATGCCCCGGACGAGGAATGGCAAGCCTGGTCCGAGGCTAACCACGCATGGGAGCTGTCTCACCCCGCCGAACCGTTCTCGCGCAGAGAGAACTACGCCGTGATGCCGCTCGCCTTCGACCCATCGTAGATCGATCTGGCCGACGCGTCGCCTCGCACGCAGAACACAGTCCGGAGTGCCGGCCCTTTTCTGCAGACTACCCGGCTATAACCTGTCCCAACGACGCCTTAACAGCAGATCAAGTGGCCGAACTGCCGCGTGATGAAGCCGATCCCAGCAACCGATACAGCGCTTGCCTCGAAATGCCAAGCGCCGCCGCAGCGTGGCTCTTGTTGCCCCCGGCCGCCTCGAGCGCGGCCTTCGTCTCGCCAACGGTCGGCAGCGCCTTCTTCAGCTCGGCCTGCCGCGCGAAAGTCGACAAGTATGCGTTCGCCTTCGATGGCCGACTATGACCGGCCGCCACGACAACCCGCCGCTTTGCCTCCGCGTGCGCAGCTGGATCGGGCCGTGCCGCAGAGCCCTTAATCGGCGCCGGCACCTCGGCGACTTCCTCGTAAAGCCTCTGCAGATATTCATGACGCAGCCCGTGGCTCGTCACTCCGATGCCGTTTTTTGTCACACCATGCTTGGCTAGCACGTAGTAGTACCAGTCGCGCCACTGCTTCAGCGTCCGGCCGGCTGGAATGGTTGATCCTGTGACACCGTTGCTCAGCCGCGCTGCTTCTTCCAGGATCGCGATCTTCCGCTCTATCGGCACCTGCCGCGGCCGTCCACCCTTCGTTCCGCGCGTCACGTCGAGCGTCCGCGAGTCGCGCACCGCTTCGAGCGGACGCAGCATGAAGCTCTCCTCGATGCGCAACCCGAACGCCGCCTGCAGCTTAAGCTGCACCGCCGTATACGGACAAGTCCGCGAGATCTCTTCAATCTTGGCGCCGGCATCCACACCGTTCGCCACCCACGACTTGTCCTCAGTCGCCACGTAGTTTCGTTCGAGGCCCGCCCCGCGGCGATCCACGTAATCCGCCAGCGTGCCGACGAGATTTGCCTTCCCCATCCATTGCGCGAGCGCGCGCATGTAGGTGAGCTTGTTCTCGATCGTGCCACCAGACTGCTTGTCTTCAACCCAGCGCTCAACGAGGTACTTGATATGCTTCGCCTTCAGCGACCAGGGCGTCTGCAACGCAAACCCGCCTTCGCGCAACTCAACGAATGCCTTGCAGATCGCCATCGCCCGATACTCCTGGGTCTTGATCGACAATGCACGCATACTAATCCGCGTCGTGCTGTGAATCTCGGCGACGTGCTCGCTAAATAGCACCAGGAGCGCGTCGCGCAATTCGGGCGACAGTCGATAGCGGCCCACGATAGCCCGAACGTTGAGGATCGCAGCCATACACTTACTCCTGCGGCTGACGCCGCTCACACCCGGCGGATCACGCCCGCCGCTTCCCATAACTAACGACGCGCGCGGCCACCGCATCCAACGGCGATGGCCGCCCGACAATCGCGCTCCGCGGTAGCATCGGCCCGGCAAGACAATGCCGATCCGGTTTCCCTTCGCGAATCATCCTACTGTTCGAGGCCTGGCCGTCAAGAACGGGGCCGCGTGCAGCCACCGTTGTCAGGCCGCAGAAGCCCCAATGGCCACTCGGTGACCAGCGACCGACTACGCTCCGCCTGGGCGTTGCCCTCGTCGGTTGGCGCGAATCACAGTGGCCACCCCGCCGCGCCCCCATAGACGGCTACCTTTTCCTTTCGCTGCGCGCCCCTACCTGGCGCGCCATCGTTTCCCTCTGTCGCCATCGCCTGCGCGATGCACTCCGCCGGTATCCGCCGGCGCGGTCCTGCTGCTTCCTTTCCTTTAGCGATTCCATCCGATCAGCCCGCTGCATGGGAAGAGCATGCAATCCGACCGTCCATCCTGCTGCCATGGCCGACGCAGTCCGCGCTCCGCGCAAACCGCTGCCGACCATTTCACGCCCGCTTGTCGGACGCGCTGCGCGGATTGACTCCGCTCAGGTCAGCTTCGTGGCTACCCTGCCAGCCTGACGCTCTCGCGTCTCGGCGTCGACTAACCTGGTGGTTGCCGACGCCGGGCTAAGTGCCGGGCAATTCCTGATGCGCATTTTGGTTACGGCTGCGCCTACCGTTCGTTCTTCCAATCAGGGAATCGCGACACCGGTTTCTCCGGTTCGCATGGCTTCCCCCGCCCCCAAGCACGTTCATGTCGGCCGCGGTGTATCGGGCTTCCTGAACGCACCCAGCTCGTTCGCTGAAAGGGCGTGTGCAGACGCAATCGAGGCCGCGTGGACTGTCCGGTGTCCGGTGTCCACATGTCCTCATTGCGCCCCATTGCGGCAAACCGCCGCCAATCGTATGGATATCGCACTGTCCAGGGGTCCTCAAGGTGGACCACTGTGTATTTGATTTACTTCAGAAAAAGGCCGCTTCAATGTGCGGCCCGGACATTGCACTGAGTTGGAGGCCCAAAACGGGCCCGAGGGAGGGGTGTGAGCGCGTGGCGCTCGGGTTCGATGCGTCGATGACGCGGTAGGTAATGCCAAGAATAGGTCGAATTGTCATCCGTTATCGCGCGAAAGCTGACGGGAAGTGCGCCGCTTTCCAAAACTTGACTTAGCAGCGCGCTCGATAGACTGAATCACGCAATCTCGGACTTTATCCGGGGGATTTAGGGATCACCACCCGCAATCTCCGACTTTATATCCGACCTCAGTTGCGGCGCATTCGCAATGTCCGACTTTATCCCGGACTTGCGTCCGCAGCTGCGTCGGAACCCCGGTTGGGGTTCGAGTTTGTGCATCCATTCCAAACTACTGACCGAAGGAGTTGCCCTTGAAAACCGCAGTCTTTGCTATCGATGTTGGCTACGGCAACACGAAATACGCGCACCGTGCCGCAAACAACGCCGTCGCGTCCGGCATGTTCCCATCGCTCGCGCCGCTCGCGGCGAGTCGTTCGATCGCTGGCTACGGCGAAAGCGTCCTCACGGCCCGCAAGGTCGCGAGGATCGTGGTTGACCAGGTGGAATATGAGGTCGGCCCGGACGTTTCTCTCACCGCCGCGTACGGCAATACCGGCCGCGCCCTCGCGGACGACTATGTCCTCTCGGCCAATTATGCAGCACTGCTGTTCGGGGCCGTTCACTTTGCCGGCGTCGATCACATCGAGCGCCTTGTGCTCGGCCTGCCCGTCCACAACATGAAGAAATACGCGGCCGAACTCAAGGAGCGTTTTACCGGCCAACTGGACTTCGGCGTCGGCCGAGTGACGATCGATAAGGTGATGGTGATCCCCCAACCGCTCGGGTCTCTGGTTCTCGCATCGAGCAACCGCCAAGGCGGGTTTGGTCGCGACGTCGAACACCTGGTCGTTGATGTCGGATATTTCACCACCGACTGGGTCTATGCGAACGGCTTCGCGATGGACGATAAGCGCAGCGGCGGCATGCCCGGCGGGGCATCTCAGATCTATCAGCGGATTGCCGCATTGATCGCACGAGATCAAAGCGACGAGGTGGAGGACATCGAACGCATCGACAAAGCGCTGCGAGAGCAGACCCCGTTCTTCTTCTATGGCTCGCAAATTGACCTCGCGCCCTATCTTGAAATGGCGCAACCGCTGATCTCGGGCGTCGTGAAGGAAATGCAAAACAACGTTGGCCGACTACCGAATGTCAGGTCGATCATCCTGTCGGGCGGCGGCGCCGCGCTCTACGCCACCGTCATCAGACGAGCGTTCCCGCGCGTCGTGATCGAGGTGATCGACGCGCCTTGCCTTGCCAATGTCCGAGGCTTCTTGCTGGTAGGAGAGTCCAGTGCCTCGCGCGAGCGGCGCTAAGGAGCCGGCATGAGCGACAAGATCGAGATGACCATCACGATCAACGAGCTCGTCTCGCCGCTGCTGTTCGAGCGGTTGAGCTCGTGCTCCTCGGCGCGCCGCCGAGCCGCGGTGCTCAAAGCACTGGCGGAGTCGGCGCTACGGAAGGAACTGATCCACCAAGTCGCCTCCGCGCGCCCGGCGGTGGCGGCCGCCGCCGCCGTAGCTTCCCCCATGCCTCGGCACGACGGGCCAATACGTACCGCCGGCAAGGTCGACTCAGATGAATTCCGCGTGCTCAGCGTGGGCGACGGTAGCGAGGACCGACCGGCCTTCGACGACGGGCTCAGCGACCAACTCGGCGCATGGACATGATTCGAACCGGCTAGCCGGATCCCAATTTGCTTTCCCTGCAAACCTGCGAAAATGGCAGTACGAGGTCGGTGTTCACGACGCGCTTAGCGTCCTGCGCCGGATAAAAAGGAGAAGAATGTGCTGGAACTTATCGAATGGATCCGAAACGGGGAACTGATCCACAAGCTGGCGTCCCCGTACTTCTGGCTGGCGATGGGCGCGACCGCCATCGCCGCGCAATACTTCGTCCGGGGTTTGCGCGCCCCCAAGGCTAACGTCGAGGACCAGCAATGAACGCGATCACCAGCACTCTCTCCACCGTAGCCCTGGGGTTCCGCGCTCTTCCCTTTATCGTGCGCCGCATCTTCCTCGTCTTGGGCTATACGGTGCTCTTCACCTTTGGGGCTTTCCTGCACAATCGGGGCGTTGGGGACCTCGCCTTTCTCTGTCTCCTCGTCGGCGCGATCGGGACGTTTTGGGCCAGCGGCTGCTGGCACATCGTCAAATTCGCGCTCCTGCTGGCGTTGATGGTCTCGCGCGACTGAGCAAAAAAAAAGCGGCTTCCCGAGGGAAGCCGCTTGTCGTCATGGTTAGTGCCGCCTGCTCTTCGCTTTTTCTTCGAGCCAAGCCATACAGAAATCGACCGCCGGTTGGAAAGCTTCACCCCTCAAGATGTATCGCTCGTCACCTTCCAGCTGCCGATCAATCACGTCGAAGCGAGGACCTTCGAAGGGGTCCGCCGAGCCATCAACAGCTGCCCGGGTTGATACCTCCACGATCTCAAACTCATCCAGTACAAGTCGAAACGAGCCCATCATTCTCCCTTGATGTAGCCCGGCGCGACACGGCCCGGAGGGGACGTATCCCCACCGGGTAAAGAAAGACAATCGCCGGCCGTTGGCCGGCGCCGAAGTTACATTGCCGCGCACATTTCACTGCTACGGATCCGCTTCAGATTCCGTCTGCGCGCTTCTTCCCTTCTTAGTAGCCGCGCTTGCGCGAGGTCACGCTGCTGCACCCGCCGCTGAAACTGCAGTTTCCACACATCACAGAAATCCACGCCCTCGACCACCGACTTCACGATCGACACGCGCTTGCCGTGCTTGCGAATGCGCTCCGCAAGTACTTGCGCGTGATGCTCGCCCGGTCGGAAACCGCGCCTCTCGTCGAGCTTGTCGCTATCGGCATAGATCATCACGTGGTCGTAATCGTCCCAGTTGATGTCGGCGTGCTCGAGGCCGCCGCAGTTCAACAGGCAACGGACCTCGATGCGGTTCTCATATCGGGCGACCACCGCGAAGCCGGTCTCCGCCCCTTCCGCAAGAGCAAGCGTCCGGGATCTCCTCGTATTGAGCAGGACCGATGAACCGAAACTACCGGCCGGCGCACTCATCTCAAGCTTCGCTCGAGATTTCCCCTTCTTCGTCAAAAAGGGCACCTTGACACCATCACACGTCAGATAGGTCCGGTGAATGCGCCGCGGCTTGCCTGCTTGAGATCGCGCACGCTGAAGCATCACGGGGAAAGCCCCCTGCTTCTTGCCAAAGGCGTCGATGTACTCCATTCCGGGATGGCAACGGACATCCCGGCCAATCCATACAATTTCCAAGCCCGGGATCCTGTTGGACAGGTACTTCCAGGCTGGGGAATCGGCGGTCAACGGAGCGGCACCGTCCCACGCCGCCTGCATCTCGCGACACTTCTGCTCGTCAGTTTTCTCAGGCCGGGCCGGGAACCGGCTCGCCTTGCGCACCACCGCGGCTGGGATTCCCCCGTGGTAATTGCCCGTCTCGAGCTCGTGGTAGATCTCGCGATACGACTTACCCGTCACTTCGTGGATTAGTTGGACGCCCGTACCACCCTTCAGGCAGCGGGCGCAATGCCAGCCGCCGTTCGGGTCCCTCTCGGCAGGAAAGATCCGGAATGTTTCCTCCCCGTCGCATATCGGACACGTCCACCACCGCCCTTTACCGCTCAAGAATCGGGAGTCGATGTAGTGCGGAAAGATGTTCGACCAGTCCAGGTTCGCGAGAACCAGTTTCTTCAACTCGCGCATGATTCGTCCTCCATCCGCCCCACGGCGGAAACGCGTGCCGCCATCACACGGATGGCCAGCACAGATGGATCACCAAAACTTCCGTCCGCAACGGTCTCCAACGTCACGCCGTATCGACGCGACACGGAGAGACTCGAGCTGTGCGAAAGGCAAAAGCACTTCACGTTCAAGGATTTCTCCGGTTGGACTGCGGGGTTTTCGATGCCTGAGACAGGCGCAGAAACGCTTGCTCAACGAAGCCGCGCGTGAGCGCATTGGCTTGGTTCAGCAACGTCATCGAGACCGGAAAGTGCGCGGGAGAAGAAAGAGGGCGTGCGAGGTGCCCGAAGGCACATCGCACGCTATAGGTGAGAAAAAACGGGAGAGCGAAACGAGGTGGTGAGCTTTTCCGCGATCAGATCGCGGCCCAAGCCGCGCGCGGAAGATGGAGGTGGAACGGTATATCGTCGTCGACCTCGGCAAAACCACCGCCTCCGCCATACGACTGCTGAGTAGCAGCAGATGCAGAACGTTGTGGACGTGCCGCAGCGTTCGCGCGCGGTTGACCGGAAGGCTGGCGCGAGTCCGAGGGGCTCGCTGAACGACGCGTACCTTGCTCGAATTCGTTGTAGCCGCCTTGGTCGCCGCCTTCGCCACGACTGCCGCCATTGCGCCCGCCGAGCATCTGCAGATGATCACCTACGATCTCGGTCGAGTACCGGTCCTGCCCGTCCTGGCCTTGCCATTTGCGCGTGCGAAGCTTGCCTTCGACGTAGATGGCACTGCCCTTCTTCAAATACTCGTTCGCGATCTCGGCCAGCCGGCCGAAGAACGAAACACGATGCCACTCCGTGACTTCCTTGAAATCATTAGTCGCCTTGTCCTTGTAGCGGTCGGTCGTCGCGACGCGCAGGTTCGCGACTGCATCGCCACTGGGCAAATAGCGGACTTCCGGATCGGCACCGAGGTTACCGACAATAATGACTTTATTAACAGACGCCATCTAGCACTCCTTCATTTCGTAATGGACCACAGCCACTTGTCCCACATGACTTGCTGGCCGTTTTTGTAAATGGGTGTACCGTCATCCTCTCGATAGGCCGCTACCTTGATCTTACGAAGGCGCTTCACCACAACGGTGTCGCCTACGTGGCAACCACACTCGGCAATCGCCTCTTTCAGCCCTTCGCCCTGTAGCACCCGCTCCCCGTTCGACGTATCGAGGCAAAGTGCGAATGAACGATAGGTGCGAGATACACCGGGGCGACGGTCGAGGAACTCTCTTTCGCCCCAACCGCTGATCCGACCTTTGTCCACGGAGGAACGGGACGCGTAGTCGTGACCAACGGCCCGATTGCGGCCGAGGCTGGATTCATGCATTGACGAGACCCGACGTCCGGCGCTCTCACCGCGGTGAGCAGACCGTGAAGCATCAGGCGGTGGCGCTGGTCGTCGGTCCGCAACGGCGGAGCTCGAGGTAGAGGTCAACGGCGTAGACGCCGGTGCGCTTCCACGGCGAATCGCGATTGCGATCGCCTCCTTCAGCGGGACTGAGTGTTCGTGTTTCAACGCCCAATGAGGGGCTAGCGACGGCAGGATCTTCGTGCCGAACATCGTGTCGCCTGGCGCCTCGTCAAAGGCCGGTGCGAACTCGACCACACAATCACCCTCGTCAACGAACAGATGAGCTACGCCGCCGATCGTCACAAAAGTTTCGTTGGCTGCGCCCGAGCCCACCGTGCGTTCAGCTGGCGCGGATGACGTCGACGGAGCTGCTGTCGAATTTCGCGGTCCGCCCGGGAACGCCTGGGCAAGCAGCCGCGCGAGGACCATCCCTACGCTGCCCATTGCGCCTCCATCGACAGTTGACCGCTGCACCAGCGCTTGAGTCGGTTGAAGTCGTAATTGAGCAGAGGAACATCACGGATTGCATCCTGCATCGCGCGGGGGCGAACCCGGCCGAGCGCACAGACGACCTGGTATGGAATCGCTCCCGTCCAAAGCTCCATGATCCAACCGAGCGTCGCGTAATAGTCTGCCTTGTCGACTGGACGATTGCACAGCCGGTGATGCAGCATCTCGGCGCAATCGATCAAGGCCTCGGGCACGTTGTCGCTATGCCTACTGTCGAGCGCGAAGAAGACAACGGCCTCCGCGAGCCTTTCGCGGACGTGCGGCTCCCAGAGATCGGGGTCCGGCAGAGGGTCGGGTTTAGGAGGGGAGATGAGAATCGGCGATGCACTGCCGAATATGTCGAGCTGCCAACCGGCAACGTGCGGTTCCATGAGCGTGCTCCGGGTTACAACCGGGCACCTCATTGCCCTCACCGGGAACGTGGTTCCCGGTGGGAGAAAGGGGGTGGCCGCGAGAATTGCTTCGCACGGCCGAACTATGGGACTTACTTCGTACCCATCTTAATTGACTGGGTTCGGGCCGAGCTCGCCCGAGCATTAATGGGGATGACGGCCGCCGACTTCGCATACTGGCGTTGCGGGGCCGGCGCGACTTGTACGTCGGGACCCGCCGTTTCAGCTTGGCCACGCTTCGTCTGTTGCCGGGCGTTGGCAGCATCGTGGCCGTCAACGCTCTCGCGATTGGGAGCCTGGGGCTCCTTCTTCGCGTTGCTCTTGAAGTAGCCAACCGCCGCGATCACGACGAATGCGGCAACGATGATCGAGTGAGCAGCGAGATAGAGCGCCACGCACAAAGCGAGGAACTTGCCGGGCGACTTGAGCGCGCCGATGAACAGGAACTTCAACATGTTTCTCTCCAGAGAAAATTGAACAAGGGAATGCCCGGACAATGCCCGGCGGTTTCGATGCTCGAGACGAGCAAGGAAAACGGCGCGAAGCGCTTTCGTCCGCGACCACAAGGTCAGCGCACGAAATAGCTCAAGGCCGATTGGGAATACAGCGCGGGCGTGCCGCGAGATGGCAGAGCGAGTTCGCTCAGATAGGTCGATGCGTCAAAAACGCGTGATAAAGGTAGCGTAAGTCGCGCCGAACGGAGGGAAGCGCCGAATGCTCGCCAATCGCGTACAGCTTTGGCTACACCAACTCGGCACAACCGGTTGCGGGGCCAAACCGAGAATGCTCCAGAAAATCGTACAGCTTTCTCCGATACTTGACTTCGAAAAATCCGAGACAAACTGGATGTGTCACTTCAACAAAAGAGGCGCATCCCGATGGTCTGGACAATCATCCTTCTCTGCGGTGCATGGACGCTGTACAAGCGGTGGAAGAAATCCCGCCCGCACCACCAGTCCCCCCGCCCGGTAACGCGAAGCCAGGCCTCGGGCGACGCCGGCGAAGCCCGCGTTAATGCCGAACTGCGCCGTATCCTCGGCAAGCTTTGCGGCACCGACTTCTATGTGCATCCCACCGCGCTTCTTCTGCTTCATGCGCCCGGGACCGCCTTTCCGACCGCGGAAGTCGATCATCTCGTCGTCACGCCATTTGGCATCTTCGTGGTCGAAACCAAGAACTGGGCGGGCGCGATCCTGCCCGGTCGGACCGCCGACCACGTGGTTTGCCAACTCCCGGGGGGCCGCAAGGAGGATCGCCGCTCGCCCATCAGCCAGAACCGAGCAAAAGTCGCGTTCCTTCGTGGAACGTTGCCAGCAACGTGGGATGTGCAAGGACTCGGGGTCTTCTCCAATGACGCATGCTCCCTGTCCCCCGACCTGCCACTCACTCTGGTTGGCCTGCGTGACCTGGATTATTGGCTGCGGACCCAACGGGATCACCATGTGAAGTCCGGGAAACCCAACATCAACGTCTCGGCCGCATGGAACGTGGTACGTCGGTTGAGCGTAGACGACCCGACCGGCTCAGCACTATCGGCGCACCGTCTTAAAGTTGCGGGAAATTTGGCCGTAAACAAATGACCATCAGTTTACGTTCCGTGTCAATTCGTAACTTTTCGTTTCAGATTGTCGCCCCGCTTCATTCCTGCGAAAGACACATAATTTCGTGTAGCTTTCGCGCCTCAAAGCGAAAACGCGCCGCGTAAGCTGTTGTACACCCCCAAGTTTCGATTCCGGCGGACGGGCCCTGCCCGCTCCGCCTCGCCGCCTAACCTGTGCCAGGGAAGGCACCCAAACAGCTGGAGAGAGCTTTGTCCAAGAAAGCGCCAAAAAGGCCCGATGACGATGAGGGTTTCAACCCGACCGTTCCCGATAATCCGTTGTCGGAGGGGGCGGAACTCGACCTACCCGCGACCTTCGCACACGTCCCGGACAAGCTCGAACTCAGCGCAACCGCGCGGGAGATGTTCGGCGATCTGCCCGAGAACCTCATTCGGAACATCATTCACGAATCCGATGAGGTCGCCCATTCGACCCGAAAGATCCTGCAGGAACATATGCGGATCGGCGGCAACTTCGCCCACATCCACGCCACTGTAGTCGGGCACTACGTCAGCACGCAAGGCGACACGCGGAAGGTCCGAAATACGGCCGCTGAGCTCGTCTACTCCTATCTCACCAAGCTGTTCCGGAAGTCAAAGTCGTCGGTCAGCCTGTACATCCGGTGCTACAACAAGTTCGCTAACAACATCGGCGCTGTCGAAATGCTGACGATCAGCGACATGTCGCTACTCGTCCACAGCAACATCAGTCCCGAGATTGTCGACAAGGTGATCGACGCGAAGCGGGAAGACCCGTCGCTCTCCAAGAGCGAAGTCTCCGCGCTCATTGCGTCCCTCAAGGAGCAGATCGCAGGAAAAGACAACAGCATTGAAGAGGCGACGTCGCAGTTGACGTCGACGGTCGGCAGGTTGGACGACGCACAACGAGAAATCGATCGTCTTTCGGCAGAGCTCACAGGCGTCAGGCAAGAACAAGCTCGCGAGAAGGTCAGAGCTCAGGAAACTCAGGTTTCGCTTGCCTCAACCGGTAAGCAGGTCAGCGTACTGCAGCAAGAGATCGCGACTAACGAACGCGAAATTCAGAGGCTCACGACTGAGCTCACCAAGGTCAAGTCGAATCCGTTAAAGACCGAAGTACCGGTGCCCACGCTGCCCGAACCCTATACGACCTTGCAAGACGCCATGACCGCTAAGCTTGCCGAGTTCGAGGCTGCCAGCGCCCAACTCGAAGAAGCTCAAGCGCGCCTTGCGGAGCTCCAAGCCCGTACCCGGGAGCATCAGGCCTCGATCGAAGCAAGCGAGGTACTCGAGAAGAAGATCCGGGGGCTGATCGACACTTTCAGCTCTTTCGTTCACGAGTATCACAGCGCTCAGCTGCTCGCCACCGCCGATGGAAACCCCGGGCGCTTCAAGCCGCTGTTTCAGGCCTTCGGCGATCTAATCGGAAAGTTTCATGGCGAGGTGATGGCTGCCGCTCGCGCCTGATACGAATGGGCCAAGTTGTACTGCTGTGTAGTTAAAGAGAGATAAAAAGTGGAAAAGAGGAACTCGCGAGAGACCTATCGATCGATTGAACGACTGTATGTACCCGACTGGTTGGGCGATCGCATTCGTGAGACCAATTTCGACCTGGTCGACCAGATGAGATGGCTGCTCGATATGGACGGCGCCTTCAACGGAATCCTGGCCGTGGAGCGCGACGAGATTGATCAGGTCAAACACAACGAGGCATCGTTACGGAACCTCCTCCGCGCACCGTTCCTGATGGTCGCCCCGACGCTCGAATCGGTGGAAGATTGGCGTTGCTTCGTTGACGACACGCCCACGACGGTTGCTGTCGACCAGCTGATCCGTAAGCTGCCCGCGCTGGACGCGCTAGCAAAGTTCTCGGTCGAACACCATAACCGGATCTTCCTCGATTTGGTCACGAGCGTTATTCACATTAGCGTCTTGGCGGCTCCGCTTCTCGGGATTAGGACCGAAGTCGCCTCCTATCTCGCCTCGGTGCCCACCTACAGGCTGAAAATCGCGCTCGCGAAAATGAATGGGCTGCCGCTCTTCCGGTGGCGCTTCAACTCACCGACTTTCTGGTATCACTTCACGGCCAGCAGACTGACCGACGAGATGGTGGTGCACCAGATCATGGCAACATCGCCGATCCGGATGAACAGCGCCGCTGGGAAAGCTGGCTGGAGCGAGCTGCGTCTGCCTCGTGACAAGAACGAGACCTATGCGAGCGCCCTGATGGCATATGGTTGCCGAGCGTCGACTGCGGCAAGTCTGTTCCGCTTGAACCCGAACGCAATGCGCCAACGGTTCTTCGAGATGCACGGCACCAGTTCCCCATGCGGAAACACGCCAAACTCGCTGTCCTGGTTCGTCGAGGCACCAACCAATCGCCTGCACGGGACGATCTTCACGTGGCTGTATCGTGCCGCGCTCGCGGCAGGGGCGAACGCACCGCAAGCGCTGATCGCCACCAACGACGTCTACCAGCAAATCTTCGGTGGCCAGCACACGATTTCAGTCGACCGTGGATGCAACCTCACCCGTGCAATGGCAGCGGACAATCGCCTTACGATCGCGCCGTGCCGAACTTGCCGTACGGAGTACCTCGTGAGCAACAACGAGACGAAGATCGAGATGCACCATAGCTTCGACTGCCCCGCGTGTACTGGGCAACTCGGCACGAAACGGCGAGGCACGAAATCAAAGGCTCGAAATGAAGCACAGTAACGATAGCTCCCGGGCTCTGCTGCCCGACCCGCCCGCCAGCCTCATTGTGATCAACGCCGATCGCCGCCCGCAATTCGCTTGGTACGACGTTGAAACCGAGCAGTACTACTCGGAAGCTGATGGAAAGGTCATCGTTGACGTCCTGGCGGCAATGCCATGGGCTGCGCTCTCATCACACTAAGCAGACCATGGACGATCTCGCCTACCTCGTTGCCGAGAGCAACGCCGCCTGGCTCGCGGGCCGCGGCGACGGCCGATTCCAGCGATACGAACGGTTCTACCGGTCCGAGCGTGAAAAGCAAGCCGCGGCATTCGAGCTCGAGCAGGTCAACGAGGCGTACCCCGATTGGGTTGGCAGCCAGCCGCCGAGGGTAATCGGGATGCTGGCCAGGCCTTGGTTCGGTAAGGTGCTGGTCGCACTCACCTGCATGTACGTCGGGGCGGAGGTCGTTCCCACTGTGTCTTCTGCAATGCCCTATAAGTCGACGGCGCTGCTATGCGCAGTTTTCGTGGGATTGCGGATCTTCCATTGGAAGCGCCGGCGGGCCAGGTGAACGCAGAACCCAGAATCCCGCCCGATGGCGGGATTTTTTCTCAATTCGCCGTTAAAGTCTGACGAAATCTAACCGTAATTTAGAATTGGCGTTTTTTGGCCCGCCCGAGCCATTTCAAACCGGGCCGCCGGCCGCACGAACTTGACTTCGCCGCCCCGCCGGTAGGATGGATTCAAGGGTTCGCAAGGTGCGCACCCGACAACAATTCGAGGACCAAACATGAAGAAAATCACGACCATCAGCCTCTCCGCGATCGCGGCCGCAGCCCTTCTTGCGCTCGCAGCCTGCGGCGGTGGCGGTGGTGACAGCGGCAGCGCAAGCAGCGGCAGCACGAACACCGGATCGACAGGCAATAACCAAAATCCGTCCAATCCCGGCACGCCTTCCACGGCAGTCCCCGGCACGGTCGACAGCACCCAGTATCCGGCCGGCAGCGCGCAGCTCGCTGCACTGAACCTGCTGAACCAGTACCGCTCGCAATGCGGTTTCCCGGTACTCAAGCAAAACACCGTCCTCGACCAAGCTGCGCAGAACCACGCCAAATACATCGGACTCAACGGTGTTGTCTCCGACACGGAAGTGTCGGGAAATCAAGGCTACACGGCTGCAACCTATACTGACCGCGCGGTGCTGGCCGGCTTCCCGAGCAATTCCGTCGGGATTGGTGCGAGCGGCGCAGGCAACGCTGTCTTCACCAGCAATTTCGACCCGACGCTCGCTGGACAGCAGTTCGTGAACGCGCTCCTTGGCGGTGTGTACCACGCGGTGGTCGCCACCTTCCCGGTCGATAACGCGGGTTTCGGCGAGTTTGAGACTCAGGTCGCCTCCGGCTCCTCCACCTTCACCGAGTCGTGGCAATCAGTCAGCTTGTACAGCAACCATACGCAGACGATCGCGAATAGCCCGATGATGTTCCCTTGCGACGGCGTGACTGGCGTTCCTTACCGTGGGATCGGAGAAATTCCGGCCCCCCCGAACGTCTCGTCATCCGGCTGGGGAACCCCGATTTCGGTGATGGGTAACCTGACAGACACGATCGTCATCCAATCGGCGTCGGTGACGGGTCCGTCGGGGGCCGTTGCCGTCCAGATCATCAATTCGGACACGGATCCGAACAACCTGCTGGGCAAATACCTGGCCGTAGCCTATCCGACATCGCCGTTGCAGCCAAACACGGCGTATAGCGTAACGATCACCGGCACGATTAATGGCAAAGCATTCTCGCGGTCAGCCAGCTTCACAACCGGAAACGTCGTCAGCTGATTCAGTCGCATTGCAAAAGAAAAGCGCCCCGTGGGGCGCTTTTCTTATTGTCGTAAGCCGACAACTAGTGGTTACACTGGCCGTTACTAGCGCCAGCAACATACACCTTCAGCGAGTCCACCGCACCGTTCGCCGGATTGGTGAAGCATAGGATGGCCCACGAATTCTGCTCATGGCATGCGAGTTGATTGTTGTACCACGGACCGGTCCAGGTGCCCGTAAACACCCTGTCACCTCGGGGACCAAATTGGTATGGCCAACTTTGATTCGCCCCGGCAATCGTGCTCCAATCTTGCCACGACGTCGACTGTCGGAATGGAGCGCTTCTCGTTATCGACTGACCTGCCGAATTGAGTGACTGCATGTCAGCCGCAGTCAACGTGTAGTTGTTCGCCGCAGCCGTACAAACCTGGTTCGGGTCGCTAATCGGAGGCGGGGGCGTTATGTGCGGCGTACACGTGGGTTGGGTCCAACTCGCGCCGGTCCAGGAAGACGCCGCGACTGTGTCGAAGCCAGACGGACAACTAGGCGGAGCCGCATAGTTGCACTGCGGCTGGGACCATCGCGATCCTTGCCAGACCGCGGCCGTCACCATCGTCCAGCCGGCACCGGATTGGCACTGTGGCTGGGGAATCGCTCCGTTGCGCAACGGCGCAGCACATGTCGAGTCTTGATAGCCTGGCGTGCAGGGGATCGGCGCGCACGCTTGGCGCGTCCCGATGTACGCACCAGCCTTGTCGTAGAACGGATACGCACGAAGCCCGAAACCCGGCTGGCATGACCCATCCGCGAATGCGTGGCCGGCACCAATCGACAGCAGTACCGCCACTAGCCACCTCGTCCAGCTTTTCACTTCTCTCTCCCTCAATACGAACAGTACGTTTCAACAACGGCCGTGCCGCCGATCCCGCTTCCATTGCCGTCCGTGATAGACACTGTCCACGGCCCACTACCCGAGGCGGATACATTCACTGTTGCAGTGGGATCCACATAGAAGCTCACCGGACTAAACACGATCTGCGGCGTCCCTCCGGTCGAGCAGTTGGGCGCCGGAACACCCCATCCGTTCTGGACCATAAAGTAGCCTTGGCGAAGCGCCGGGCCGCCGGTAGGCATCCACACGTGGTCCAGACATGACAACTGTAGCCCGCGCCCGTCACTGTTCTGTGCAATCGCACCATTTACCGGGCACGAAGCCCTCGGCGTTCCAACTGCGCCAGGGGTGATCGTCTGCGTCACTTGCAGCTGGCCGTTCACGGTACTGTCGCCCGTCGAAATCGGCCCCGGTGCCGAGCCATCCGCCGTCTGAACCGCAAGCGTGCCTGGCGTCCGCACCGCGTTGCCGACTGCTACGTTCGATGCGGAGAGCGCCGCAGCTGCAATCGTCCCCGTCGCATCGATGCTGCCGACGTTGTGAAGATCCACGCCATTGACGTCCTGGCTGCCCGTCCACTTCAAAGAACCATCGCGCCTGATGAACACAGAGTTGCCGTCTGACGATGGCCCGTTCGTCGCCATCACGATGGCCGCCGGCGCGCCCGGCGCCGGGTTAGAAGCTGTCCAGCTACCGTTGAGACCGTGAACAATGCTCGAGTTTTGCGTCGTCGAGAATCCAAAGCCAGTCCCGGCCGCCTGCGCGACCACTCCCGCCCCGGCGACGTCCGGCTGGCCAAGCCTAGTCACCGGCAGCGACGAGTAGAAGACGTAGCTCACCTGGCAAGATGTCGATCCGGTAGAACAGCCGTCCGGCCCAACGCTCATCTGAACGACGTAGCTTCCGCCCCAAAACGGGCCGGGCGCATAGTTGGCCTTCAGGTAGCCACCTGCGCTGAGTTCCGCGAACGTCGGTGGAGCGAGCACCGTCGTCTTGTCACCAACCATCTGCGCCACCAGCGTGCCGTACTTGTCCGTTACCCACTTCGACAGCGCAGCATTGATTACCGCCTCGTTCTGCCCTTCGACGCTCAGCACGTCGTGCCGTCGCTTAACAACGTCGCGCTGAATGCCCTGGATAATCATCAGCGCTGCAGCGACAAGTACGATCACGGCTTCAATGAGGCTGGGCATCGCCGATCCTCAATTGTCTTTCGTCGCGTACATGACAACGCTCGCCGTGGCTCCGGCGGACGCGCACGCATTCGCCGCCACGTTCGAGTCGTAGGCGACTCCCGGCCCAAAAATCGTCGTGTTGTTCACCTTCACCTGTGTGTACGCAGCCGAAATCGAGTCGGCCGACAACGCGCAGACCGTCGCTGGGATCGGATAGGTCACTGCGATCGCGTCATTCGTTGCCGTCACCGTCGCCGGCGCCGCCGTAACGGCACCGCCGAACAGCCCGGTCAGTGTCCCAGACGTCTTGTTCAATCGTCGGCCCGCGGTATCGAACGCGCGATTCAGCGTGAGGGACTGCATCGTAACCGCCGAAAAATCGATCTCTCCTGACGTTGCATCTTGAATTCCGCTGCGGAAGTACTGCGCCTCGCTCTTGAACTGCATCGCGTGGATCCGGTCCATCACAAATCCGCGGCCCATGTATACGGCCAGCGCGATCAGCGCCGCGGCCGCGAGGACGCCGGCGGCTTCCACGAGTGAGAGCTCACCTTTCTGCTTTCGACGACTCTTCCCGATGTACGGGCGTTTATGAAGTTGCGGCTTGATAGTCGCGTTCATAAGAAGGCTCCTAGTATCTTTGGTTGATTGAGGTGGAAGCCCCGTCGAACGCGACGGCTCCCGTTGCGAAATACGAGCCCAGGCCGAGCACGAGGAACGCCAAAACGGCGCCGCCTAGCAGCACGTAATGCGTGATCTTTGCGTTGCGTCGAACTGACTCGACAACGCGCCCCAACGAGCTACGCCCGAGACTTTTCACCGATTCGACAAACTGGTCCCGCCCTGCTGCGTCGGTCATGATGTCGACCGTCGTCTCCGAAAAGATGCCCGTGTCCAACGCCTGCATCGGCTTGTCGGGATGAGCCGTCAGCCGGCGGCTCATTTGCCGTATGTGCCAACGCATCCACGGATCTGCTGCTCTCTCGAGCTTGCTCAGCGCGACGCGCAGCGTAAGACCAGAGTCAAACAGTCCGGCGAGAGAGACAATCAACAACGCCGCACGCAAGTCGCGACGATTGCGCCACATCAGCGGCAGCGCATCGACCTTGTTTCTGAATGCCCCTGTCCAGCGCTTCAAGGTTTGGAAGTAGCCGACAACCAAACCCGCCACGATCGAACTCGTCACCCACCAGTAGTCGGCACAGAACGTGTCGAAGGCGTAGACGAACTTGCCGAACGCCGACCATTTCTCAAGCGGTTGAACATCCAGCGTCGCCGGCAAGATCTCGGACCCGAAGAGCACGCAGAATGCGTAGAGATAGACAAGCAGGAAGGCCGGGTACGCCATCTCCATCGAAGTCGTTGTCGACAGCACGCCCTTTGCATGTGCAGCCATTTCAGCCAACTCGAGGCCGCGGATTGCCGCATCATCGCGAGGCGACTCGCTCGCGAGCTCCAGCAGCACATATTCATCGCTCGGGATGAAAGGCTTCATCGCGGTCGCGAAGTCGTCGCCGGCACGCATGCGTTGAGCGATCTTCTGGAACGCCAACCAGGACATGTTTTTTCTCGACCGATGGCGCGCCTCGAGCGTGTCCAATCGCTCTAGCAGCGTCTCGCTGTTACGCAAGCCCTTCTTTGCGACATCGAGGCGTGTTTCGCGATAGAACATCTCCCGCATCGCCTTGAACCGCCAGGTCGAAACTCGCAAGCGCTCCTTCGGCGGAAGCATCCTGAAGAGGCTATAGACGAAAGACTTGATCACGACGGATTCACCCCCTCGACGCCAGGGATCAGCCGGTAGGCGTCGAACGCGCACATCGATTCATCGATGAACCGTGGGTCGATCAGGCCTTGCGACGCCTTGTACAACGCGTGCTCGTAGACGGTCTTACCCGTCATGTCTGCGTCTGCAAAGCCCGTCTTACGACCGGACCGCCACACCAGCTCCGCACCGCGCCAGTCGCGGGTAGCGACACAGGCGAGGAATTCCGACGTGGGCCGGTACAGCTCCATCGCCAGCGTCTGCCCTTTGATGCCCGCCGCGACCTTGCCGTCGCGCGTGAACAACCCCGGACGGCGGCATTTCTCGCAGCCGTCCTCGTCCCGGCATGCCATCGTCAACGTGTCGAGCCCGAATTTGCGCTCGAGCGTTGTAATCTGCGCGTCCGACAGCACGTCACGTGCGGGGCGTTTGCAATTCGGGCAAAGCTTCGGAATCAGCTTCTGGTTGCCCACCGCGTTCAGGAAGCTGCCCGAGGCCACTTCATCCATCGGCAATTTCAACCGCCCTCCGACCAAACGCATCACGGCACCGAGGATGCCGTTTCCGTGCAGGGTCGCTCGGACCGGATGGCCAGTCAGCGCGAGCTCGGCGACCAGGCCCGCCAGAACGGAGTCACGCACCTCGCCGATCGTGAGGTCGTCGGGGTCCATCCGCATCAGGGTTCGGATCACTTCAACGACCTTTCGGTTGGCGTCTTCTTCGGATTCGTTCGGACGGCGCTGAATTGAGATATCGGACAGCCAGGGCGCGGGCACCTCGGACGGTTCATTTACGGCGAACTGCTTGATGCGATCGCGGTTAGGGACAAGGTATGACATCGCGCGCAGCAGCGTGGTCTTCGCGGAGCCCGTTTCTCCGGTCAGGAACGTCGCCCCGCCAGTGACCTTGCCAAGGCCTTCGAGAATCTCGATCTGGCTCGCTTCCAACCCCATCTCGTGCGGCATGAGCACGCGTACGCGCTTGAAATTCCCATCCAGCAGTCGCAGTGCGACGTCAAAGCCACCAACGAGCGGGGCGCTCTGCCAGCGGATGTTCACGATGTCAGTGTGCGCGACCAGCGGGATCATCGCCGATTGCGGCGCAGTCACTTGGAAGGATTCGCCCGAGTTCGTGTTGCGCTGGACCAGGTCTTGATACGCCGCAGACAACGCCTTCCGGACCATCGGCTTGGCCAGCTGTCGGTACGAGTACATCTCACCGTCGACACGCAGACGCAGCGCGACGTTGTCGGCAAAATCCCGATACTCCCAGTGGACGTCACTCGCCTCATACCCACGAGCGGCTTCGATCACGTCACGAAACAAGCCGATCGCTCGGGACGATTCCGGCACCGCCGATGCCGTTTTCTGCCTTTCTTTGCCGTAGAGCGAGGCAATCACCTCCTCGTCTGCAACCATCTCCTCGTGGACTGAAATATCGGCACGCGCGAGATCCTTAAGGTAGGTCGCATACAGCTGGCTCTCGTGGAAACGAGAGGTGGCCACCACGATCGAGATGCCGGCCTGCAGTTCGACCGCGATGAATTCGCGGCGGGCGGCCTCCGTCACGGTGAGCGCCGCATGTTCATCTCGCTGGCACAGCACTCGCTTAAAGCTGAGCGATTCAGCGTGGACCAGCCTCGGCCGTCCGCTCTCGACAGGAATGTCCGGCGCCTCGACAACGTCGGTCCCAATACGTCGAACGGTGGGAGGACGGTCATAGCCCGAAGCCCACTCAGGCGCCGCGTCGACATCCGGCGAGGCTGCCGCATGCTCAGATTCGGTCGGCTGGGACACGCTCGCCCCCTCCCCCGACGGCTCGGCCGCTTGGCCCGCTGCCACATCGATTTCGTCCATCGGCGCTGGTGGAACTTCCTCGCCGACGGCAGCCGCTGGAGTAGCCCTTTCCGATCGAGCCGGGGCACCGGCATCCGTCAACGGTTGGTGCGCAGGCCGGGGAGCCTCGTCCGTCTCCGTTTCCGCCCTCCGTTCCTGGCCGCTCCCCTCGCCGATAATCGCGACGTCCTCTGCCTCCTCCTGCGCACGACGTAGCATCATGCCCATGGTCATCGGCTGGCCCGGACTCACGTGGCGAAGATTCACTGGCTTGCTCGCCGCCGTAAAGCGCGGCTCACGGACACCTTGCGGTTCCGTCGTGACCGCTGCATCGCCGGCGTCGATTGGCTCTCGGCCAACAATCGGCATCGACGACGACGAGCTATCGGTGAAGCCAGCCGTTAGGGCCTTGAGCCTGCCAAACAGGCCGCGCTTGGCCGGTTCCTGCGACTCCATTTCCGCGAAGAAGCTCATTGGGCACCTCCGGGCGGAATACCCGGCAGCGCAGCACCGCCGGGTAACGGGGAGCCCAGGTCGATGAGCGAACGAACAGCGTTCGTGGCCGGCGACTGAGTCGGCGCTGCGCCAAGAATCGGCTCCTTCCAAGTGCGCCCACCTTCGGCCACCATCACCGAATAGCCGTCGACACTCTTGACGCTCCAACCGTTGAGCAGCGTCGCGCCAACGCGCGCAGGGTAGATCGCGCCCCGGAAGGTATATAAGACGTGTGCGCCCGCTTCGTCGTTGAATGCCCCCAGGAAAGCAACCGGTTCGGCATGCGCGCGCGGCGTACGAGGCGCCTTGTCGGCGGGCTTCGGCGGCGGCTCGGTCGCACCACCGTTCGCGGCGATGCCAGGCTGTAGCTGCGAATTGGCGCCAGGCGGCAGCATACCGAATCCCTGCGCGCCCCCGCCTAGGCTCCGAGCGACGTTCGCGCGGGCAAGTTGATCGATGTCATCGATCGAGAGCTTGGCGACTACCGGGTCCGCATGCGCCGACATGGCGATACTCATACCCGCCGCGACGATTGCTTGCTTAATTTGAGACATAGTATTTGCCCTTCGCGGTGAAATGGACGCCATACGGCGAATCACCTGTTTCCTTGTTCGTGGTCGCTGGTGCGCCCTCGTTAAGACGCAGCTCGACCTTCAGCGATTCGAGAGCCATGTTGGGCGGGAGCTTTGCGAGCAGCGGGGTTTGCCAGCGAAACCCTTCTATCGTCCATTCGCCCTGCTTGAGCAGGCGCACGCCACGCACGCCCTCCCCTGCGGCTGCTGTGGCAATGAGCGGACGCGCTTCGCCGAGCGTGACAACATAGCCGTAGGCTCGAAGGTCGAGGGGTAGAACAGACATCCGCTGCGGCGGCGTCTGCAGCATGTCGATGAAAGCTTGTTCATCTGGCCAGCTCTTCGATTCGGCCTCCATCAAGGACGCGGCTTTCGGGATCGCCGGACCACGCGAGGCCAACGTACGCCCATCGCGAGAAAAACCCAGTGGACGCATATCTGCCGTCGCGGCCCGATCGAAATCGTCGAAATTTCCCCCATTCCGGCGAAACGTCATCGTGCAGAATCCCGCCGACGGACAGTTCGCCTCTTGGAAGAGCCAACCCTTGATCACCGTTTCCTTGCGGCCAATGGAGGCAAGCAACGCCGGCGCGAGCTCGGACGCTCTCGGTTGCGTCCGAGCGAACACGTCGTGAACAGCGGCCGCATACTGTTCTGCGAATGTCGGGGCTCGCGGCGGCGGCGGTGGAGGCGAGAGCATGTCCACGACCCTGGGAACGCCGAAGAAAGCTCCCGCTACGATGACCATCACCGGAATGGCCGTCGGCAACGTGATGGGTGGTCGCCGGAGAAGCCCAACTTTCCGGTTCGCGAGCAACTCGCTCGCTTGAAAGGGCTCGTCAACATCACCGATTCGGTCACCCGAACCGAGCGTAACGAGTAGAAGGTTGTTCTTCTGGCACTCTTGCTCGATCTCGAGACGACGGGCATGCGCCATCTCGGGCTTGACCACCTCATCGCTACGAACCGCGCCGCGCACCACGAAGACCAAGTAGACGCGCGAGTCGTCCTGCAAGAGCACGAGCGCCGCAGCCCGGTTTTTGATCCGCTCGTGCATCGCAACGCGAGCGGCGCCCGAGTACAAACGCGCGCCTTTGATCTCCGACATGTCTGGCTCGGCAAACCCACCAATCAGCTCGGCACCGACCTTGAACTCAACAAAGTGGCTCGCATTAAACGCGTCCGTATATCGGCGGCGCTCCGCCCTGCCCCCCTTCACCGGGTAGGCACGCCAATCGATACCGAACACCAAACGTGCGCGCTTGTTGGTCGGCAGAGGTTCCGTGATGTGCATCATGGCAGTCACATCGACGGAACGACCGTCGCCTTCAGCATGATCACCTGGAACGTCTTCGACTTGTTCCAGGTTCCGGTGAGGCCGGCGATGCCGGCATTCGTCGTGCTGTCAGCCTGATCCGTAATCGCCCCATACAAGACGATCGTCTGGCCGTCCGACAGCGCGATCGTCTGATCATCCTTCGACCCAACCGTATGCGCCAACTGGATCTGTTGCTGGGTTTGACCAGAACCGGCCCCGACGCTCGTGAAAGGTCCGTTGAGTTTCGAGCTGTCGGCCCAGTATGCGAGCACGATCTGGTTGTGATCGTTGACAGCCGGCAGTACGTTCACAAAGTCGCCCGTCGTGATTGTGCCCGGCGTGAGCCCCGGCACACCGCCCGACGTCGCCGTCAGCGATCCCGAAGACGGCGTGGTCGAGCGCAGGTAGTCATCGCTCTTGAACGAGGCGATGGCGACCGGCAGCCCATTGAGCGTCATCTTGGTCATCGTGTTGTCCTGCACCGTGCGGCCGTATTGGTTTAGCGCGTTCACGACCGCGTTCGTCCCAGAGAACGGCGCGTCCGGCCGCAGCACCGACACGCCAACCGACCCACCACCCGACGCGAGCGAAGTCGGCGACGTGAAACTGACTGCATAGCGCGCAAGGCCAGCGTGCATCGCATTGAACACGACGTCGGCATTCGCCCCAGCCTGACTCCCCTTGTTCAGCGCAATCTGGAGCGTCCTAACTGTGATCGCCACTTGACGCGTGGAGATCGCATTTTCGTGGTTGAGCAGCTTGCCGATGTTGTCTGCCGCTTCCTTCGTGTCGTACACCACCACCAGCCGACTTTGCGGATTTACGCTGACGCGGCCCATCGGCGATTTCAACTTATCGATTTCCGCCGTGATCGAAGCTATCTGATCAAAGTCGCCTTCGCGCCCTGTCTTTGTTACAGCCGAGAACGAGCCGGTATTGCCACCCGAACTGCCCCCGCCTCCCGCCTGGTTGCCGGTCGACGTGTCCATGCCCTTGGTCATCGTCGATTGGATCGAGACCTTGCCGGGAATCGCCGCGATCTGATACATGCGAGTGACGAATCGATTCACGTTGATCGTGCTGCCGTCGAACGACCAGTCGAGGCCCAAATCGGTCGTCATGTTCCGCATGTACATGCCGGCCGGTCCAGTAAACGCCTGCCGATAGATCGGCTCTTCGGTCCTCGCAGTGTCCTGACTCTTGGACTCGGTTTGGCCCGGCACCAGCGAGCTGCGCGGTACGAAGACGTCCGGGCTCAAGTGCACCGGATAGCCCGTCGCCGTCGAAATAAGCGTGGCGATCTGGTTGATGCCAAGGTTCGCGGGCAATGTGACCGTCTTCTCGCGGAAAACGGCCGGCAGCGTCGCCTCGTACGCCAGCGGCACCAGCCGGTCCCCCAGGAATGCTGTGGGAACGTCTTCGACGAGTGCCATGGGCGCCGGCCCCTTCCCTAGCGCGTCCGAGATCGCGCGGTGCGCTGCGTCGTAACTATCGTTGACGTCCTGCTGCGTAACGGCGCAGCCCGCAAGCATTAGCGCGGCCACGACAGCGGCGCCGAATTTCAAAAGATGAACACGCATGGTTCTCAATCCTGGCAATTTCCCGCGCGTGCGATCACGCGGATGACGTTGTTCGTGTGTCGACAAGCGCGCGTCGGCGTGCGCATATGGTTCGTCGCTTTCATCACCTGCTCGAGCACCGAGGTGAAATCGCCGGTAAAGGTCGCGTTGAACTCCAGCGGCAGGTCGTCATCGATCTTCCAGGCGAGCTGCCAGCCTTGCTGCTGCAGCCAGCGGTCAAGCGCGTCGCGCAAGTTCACGTCCGCCGGCGTCACCGAGAACGTCAGCGTGCCGCTCGCAACTGGCGCACTTGCTCCGGGCAACACAACAGAAGCGACATCGGTCGAGGCAGGCGCCGTCATGCTCGCGGGCGCCGACACCGGCTGCAGTTGTTCCGGCTTCGGATTTTCGGCGCCGGCCGCTGGCGCTTTGGGTGCCGACGCAAGGACCTGCCAGCCGTCGGCGTCGACGGATTTCGTGACAGGATCGACGGCAGCGGATGCCGCGATATGCAACCCGGCCAGCCCTGCGACAATGACTGCGCGAAGCCGCGCCTGATTCGAATGTATCTTCTGCATAGTTACCGGCCCTGTTGCATAAAGCGGCGATAGATCGCGCTGGCGTAGACGAGCTGCTTGGACGGCGTTGCCGCGTTGTAGGCGCCGACAGCTTTCCAGTTCGGGCCGAAGCGACGTACGTTGGAAGCGAGGATCCACGCACCCACGTAGGCGCTGACGCAACCGTTGAAAAGATGCTCGCGACGGATGCCGTAGCGCGCCAACGTTGGTAGCCACGACGTGTTGATCTGCATGAGGCCAATGTCTTCGGTGCCGTTCGCGTTTCTATTGACGGCATTCGGGCGCATTCCGGACTCGTGCTGCGCTATCACGCGTAGCAGCCGTGGATTCACGCGATGGAAGGCAGCAGCGTCGTCGAGACAGTCCGCTTGACTTGGCAACGCGGTGAAAGCCAACAGGGCGGCTACCACAGGGGCCATGCGCATCACGATGTCCGCCCCCCGCTCGCCTGGAGCGTGGCGTCGGGCACCTCGCGGTAAACGACTTCCTTACGACGCTTGACGTGGATCGTGTTGCCGTCCGCCGTCACGGTGAACAGGTCCGAAGTGCCTTCGAACATGAAGTAGCGCCCCTTCTGCTCGCCGGTGCCCAAGTTTCTTGCGTCGGTCACGCCAATCCGGACGACCGACCCGGCGAACTTGAAGTACGTTCGACCTTGCCGATCAAACACGGCCTCGAGGTTGGCCGCGTTCGGCCGGTCAAAGTCGTAGACAGTGTTCGCCTCGCGAGTCACCTTGACGTGATTGACTTCGTCAGCGACCACGAAGGACTCGGCTCGGTCGATGGTCAACACGTTGGTTTTCTCGTCCCAACCCGTTTTCAGCACCTTGCCGTCAAGCGTCTTGAAGGTGACGGTTTTGCCGGGCCTCGACGTGAAACGAATCTGCGTGTGTGTATCGTCACCGTCCCGGATTGCCTGCGCGCCGAAAAGTTCAGCCAGGCGCGAGACCAGCGGTGGCTCGGCCGTGACCCGCGCCACTGCGCCGTCCAGCCCCGCGCCGTCGGCGTCGTGGCCGGGCGACGCGTAATTCAATGCAGCCGATTTCGGCGCGTCTCGATGCAAGCGCACGTGGCGGGCGGCGAAGTCGATATCGGCGTACAGCCCGGTTTGCGTCATCAATCGATCCATCGCCTGCATCCAGTTCTCGCCATCGCGCGTGCCGAACTCCTCGAGCGTGGTCAGATCGACGTCCTTCTGTGCGGATCCGGTCCAGCCCTGCGGAACCAGCGCCTTAACGAAACCTCCCACCGTCATCGACGCGCGAAGCGCGCGAACCGGTTCGAGCGCCGGTCGTGCGCCGATCATCACCAGTCGGTCGGTGAAGCCGTCAAACCCAGCCGGTTGATCGTCTTTCAGTGCGGCGAGCGGACCGGAGCCCCCAATGAAGGTGTTTGCCTTCTTCCAGCGTGCCGTGGCCGAATGGGTACCGACCTTGTATGTGATGGATGGCGGTGTGCCCTCGACAACGACATAGGGTCCTTCGGTATGGCCGCCGTCGGCGACGATGACCTGGCCGGCACGCGGCTGAATGTAGGTTTTCTCCCCATCGTTGAAGATGAGCGCTGGCCGTTCAGAAATGCCGCCGAGGATCTCGTAGTCGAAATCGAAGGGATCGGTATTCGCCGCCGATGCGCTCGCGCAGACGACCGCCGAAGCGGCGCACGCCAGAAGCTTGAACATGTGCTTCACAAGCCTGCCTCGATCATGGAAAGGTGTTGGGCGAACCGCGCGAGATAATCGCGACCTGGTACCGGATTCGCGCTGTGGTAATACGCAACCGCCTTCGCGACCGAGTCGGTACGCGCGAAGTTTTCGGTGAGAATCGTCTCTGCGACTGCGACGTTTGTCGCCGGCGCGAGCGCATCCCATGCCGAGGCGAAGCGCTTACCGTGGTAGCACCAATTCACCTGCATAAGGCCGATGTCGAAATCGCAGCGATCGCGCGCAAGAAGCGATTCGATCACTCGGTACGCTTCTTCCCGCGATTTGAAGAAATAGCCTTGGCCGGCAACGTTCAGCGTCCACGGCCATGCATGGCCGCCGTAATTCGACTCGTTTAGCGCTATGCCCGCGAGGATCTTCGGATCGACGTTGGTGTGCAGCACCTCGAACGGCACCGCTGCACGCGAGCACGCCCATCCGCCCCTTCGCTCGGCGAGCGCCGCCTGAGCGCCGTCGTCCAGCACGAGCGGCTGCAGCCAGCCCCGATCAATGAAGAGGTCGTCCAGTGCGACGTCACGTCCATCGATCGACACGGTAATGCCAGCTTCATGCGAGCTGCGCACGGGCTGGCCGACCAGCGGTGATGCCCATTCTAGGAAAGCATCGAGGCCGCAGTAATAGACCGGTTTCCCGGGCAGCATCGCGACACGACGCGTCGAGCCTTCTTGAATGACCACGCTCACCGGACTGATCACCTGCGCGATCACGGCCGATTGGGCCTGGGCATAGCTGCTTGTCAGCACCGTCGCCACGGCAACGGCCATCCGCCTGCTCATCGCGGCCCCCGATACGGTTCCAGTACCATGTCGCGAGTGATCTTCATCATGAAGTGGCGTTCGCCTGGCTTCGACGAGATGGTCGGTGGGATGTTCTTGTAGCGGTCCAGCACCGATTGCGCCGTTTGAGCCGCGATCTGCCCACCCGTGCTGCCGACTTGGGTGACGCCAAGCGGGCCGGTCGTCGTGCTCTGGTCGCCATCGCTGAAGCGTCGAACCAGAATGGCGGTCAAAAACGACGTTGAGTAAATCTTCCAGAAGTGGTTGTTCACGTCCCCACTGAAGCCGGCCGTCCCGTCACCGTCCGCGCCTTGTGCGCCGTACAGCGGTACGTGCTTGCCATTCGGCAGACGCATCTCCGCGCCCGCGACGAGCATCGACTCCTGACCCGGCTGAACGTCCGAGCTGTAGGGCGCAACAATGGTAGTTCCCCATGGAATCATCAGGCATCGTCCATCGCCGTTGTTCGCGTAGACGTCGGTCTCAACGGTCAGCGATGCCGTGCCGGGTCGGTCGGAGTTGAGCGCCTCATTAGAGAGAACCGGAATCTTCGCCGGCGGTGACAGCGTGCACCCGTGCGACTGGCCGACAAAGCCGGAGCTCGGGAAATCCTTGTCGCCTTCGCTCAGTTGCGCGACGTCGTGCATGAATGCGCTGTCGCGTTGCTGTGTCGTCAAGGCGCCGGCAGTCTGGCCGGCGCGCGAAGCCAAAGCGGCTTGCGCGGTGGCTTCTTTCATTGCGGCATCTTGAGCCGCCGCCTGCTGCAGCAGCATCTGCTGGGGTGACACGATGCCGGCCGCCAGTTGCGGTTGCTGCGGTTGGCTTTCCTTGACTTTTACGCCCGGACGGAAGATTGGTGACACGAAAATGCTGTCTTGGTCGTTCGAGGCTTTGAGCTCTTGGGTGTTCGGACTCGGCATGAACCCGTCGGCCGACAGTGTCGGTTTCTTGGCGTTTGCGGCTGCCGCAGCGCTGGCCGCAGCCGCGGCTGCCGCGTTGCGCCGCCGGGCCTCTGCCTGCTGGGCTTCGATAATCGCGTCTACGTCAGCCGGGTTCGTATTGCTCTTGTCGACCGCTTCGGCCGCTCGGTCGCGTTTGGCCTTCAGCGCTTCCGCTTCCGCTTTGTTGGCCTCGACTGTCTGGGTGTAGAAACCGAGAGCGCCAATTACGAGGGCCGCGACTGCGCCGACGCCAACCATGACGTTCCGCGGCACCTTGCCTTTGAACAGGGCTTTCTCTTCGCGGCTTGTCGGATCGGTCTGTTTTGCCATACCGTCCTCAGAACCCGAACAGTCCGCGATGGCCACGTTTGATCGTAACTTCCTCGCCCGGGCGCGTGAGCGTCACCTCGTCAGCCAATCGTTGGATGACAATGTACGGCCCCCGCCGAATAAAGTTCGGACTGACGATGTCACCACCGTCCTTGATCGTGGGCACAGCAAACGGCGTGCGCGGAGGCATCCGGATCCAGATGAATGTGCCGTCGTCGAAGACCGTCTCGGGCTTGAGCGAACTGGTACCGGATACCGTGTACTCGAAGTTCAGCTTGTCAGGAGATACGCCAATCGGGCCGGAATCCGAGTGGGAGCCCCGGTCACTGTCCTGGTCGTCTCCAGCTGCGTTTGCGCGCGCACGGACCTTCGCCATCAACGAGTCAGGGAAATTGAATCGCACGCTCTGGTAAAACAGGCCACCCAAGGGCGACGAGACCAGCGTCAGGTCGTACTCGCGCTTGTTCGTACTCAGGTGCAGAGTATTGACGAGGCCTGGCTTGGTCGGCTTCACGTAGACGTGATTTGCACCATCCGTGTCGAGGACCCACTGCACCGTGTCGCCCATCGCGGGCTCGCTGATCAGCGTCTCTCCCCGCTCGAGCTCGATCGTCGTGAGCTTCAAAGGAGCCGTCATGATCCGGAAGATCTTGTCGCGGCTGTACGAGAACACGGCCATGCGCGCGTCTCCGGGCATCGTGATCGGGTCGGTGCCGGAGTTGTATGGGTTCACCGGGCTCATCGCGTCGCCGATGATGCTGCCGACGTCGAAGTTTGGCATCGGGGGGATCGGGTTTGCAGCGGTCTTCGCGGCAAATGCATTGGCCGACGCTGCGATCAACGCAAGCGC